>CAMBIM010000067.1 GCA_945867505.1 Chitinophaga pinensis | reverse complement strand
CAAAAATACATGTGGAGCGACCGTGCCGAAGCATTGATATTTAACAGCAACGACAAGAAACTGAATGACGATTCTTACAAACTTGCTACTAAAAAAACGCCAACAGAAATAAAAGATAAGCTGAATAAAGTAGGAGCAAAGGCGCACCTTTCAGTGATTGAAGGCAAGTATGAAAAAGGACAATACGATGTGGTTGACAAAACCAACTGGAAAGTGGGTATAACTCCCATCAACAAAATAAACGATAGCAGCTACCAGTTTATTTTAATCAAGCAAATTGTAAAGCCTGAGCCTAAAACTTTAAAAGAAGCGAAAGGCTATATCGTTTCTGACTATCAGGAATATTTAGAAAAAACCTGGTTGGCAGAATTACGAAACAAATATCCGATTGTGGTAGATGAGAACGTTTTGAAATCGCTCATCAAAAAATAAAACAAAAATCCCCCTCTAAAAAAGGGGGATAATTTTTTAGTGAAAAATATTTTCATCCTCTTTCTTATCGCCACGCTTTCATCCTGTTCTTTTTTTAAGAATAAAAAGAATACTGATGCTGATGTAATTGCGCGTGTGAACGATGAATATTTATATGCTTCCGATATTCAATCGCTCACTAAAGGTTTGAAAGGAAAGGACAGTTTAGATGTGCTGAAAAATTATGCCGAAAACTGGGCGCGTAAAAAATTGTTGTTGCAAAAGGCAATTGAAAATATACCGGAAGATGATTTAGGCATTACAAAGAAAGTAGAAGACTATCGCGAAACACTTTTGTTGTATGAATACGAAAAGGCACTCATCAATCAAAAGTTAGATACCGCTATTAAACAACAAGAATTAGATGCATGGTATGAAAAACTGAAAACTGATTTTCCTTTAGAGCAGGATGTTTACTTGCTGTTTTTTATAAAGCTAAAGCCCGATGCTCCAAATTTAGTGGATGCGCGTAAGTGGATTGCAAAGCCGAAAGATGAAGAAGATCTGCGCAAGTTAGAAGGCTATTGTAAGGAATATGCCACCAGCTATGTAACCGATAATGGCATGTGGTACGAAGAAGTAAACGTGCTTAAAAACTTTCCGGTAGGCCAAAGCGATTTAAGTTTGTTGAGCAGTGCAAAAAGTTTTAGAGAATATAAAACCGATGAAGGTTCGTGGTTTATTAAAATTGGCGATGTAATTAAAAAAGGCGAACCGGCTCCAATCGAATTTATTCGCGAGCAGATGGTAAAAGCCATTATCGAAAAACGAAGAATTAAATTGGTAGAAAGAGTTTACGATAAAATTTTTCAAGACGGTCTCAAGTCAAAATCATTTGAGGTTTTAGTTAAGTAGAAATGGAAAAGCTGTCCGTTATTCTTTTGGTAATGGTTTCTATCAACTCTTTTTCGCAAACCGAAAAAGGAAAATATTTGGTAGGTGGAAGTGCAGATATGAGTATGTCGTTTAATGGAAAAAATAGTGGGTTTAATATGTCACTTACTCCGCAGTTTGGCGCGTTTGTAGTTCGTGGTTTAGCTATTGGTGGTAGATATTCCTTCGGCATTAGCAGCTCGAAAAATTTCGATAACAAAAAAGGTGAATACTTAAGCACTACAACTTTTACCTCTGGCATAGGGCCGCTGGTTCGATATTACATTGGTAAAAAACAATTGAAAGGAGTGATAGCTGCAAGTGCTAACTATCTTACTTCTACAACGCTTCGCAAGAATAATGTAAGCGGCACCAGCGGTTTTAATGCTACCGGCTCGGTAGGTATTGCTTACTTTTTAAATCCGCTTTTATCTTTAGAAACAGCCTTTTATATAACCACTACCAGTTACGAAAAACAACTACCTACCGTGCGTGGAGGTTTTTCTGTAGGTTTATTTGTTTTCTTAGACAACAAGAAGAAAGAAAAAGCGTTAACGAACGATTCAAAAGAATTTAAAACACCGGAATGAAAAATTTAAAGAACATATTTTTACTAGTCTTTTTTGCCATGCTTTTGGGAACGGCAACCGCACAGACTACGCAGATAGATAAAGTAATTGCGGTGGTAGGCGACAACATCATTCTGCATTCGGAAATGGAAGCGCAATACCAACAAATGATAGCACAAAACCAGGGCGAAATTAGCCCCGATATGCGTTGCACTATTTTCGACAACCTTTTATTGGAGCGTTTGTTTTTAGCGCAAGCCATGTTAGATATTGTTACCACCACGCCCGAAGAAGTAGATGCCGAGCTCGACCGAAGAATAAAATATTTCATTTCGGTTTTTGGCTCTAAAGAAAAGCTGGAAGAGTATTACGGCAAGTCTATTATCGAATTGAAAGATGATTTCAAAAACGATATAGAAAAGCAATTGCTATCTGACAAAATGAAAGGCAAAGCCTTTGCGGGTTTAAAAGTTTCACCGGCAGAAGTGAAAGAGTTTTACGATAGAATTCCGAAGGATAGTATACCCTATTTTAATTCTGAGTTAGAGTTGGGGCAAATAGTGATGATGCCCAAATTGAGCCAGCAGGAAAAAGAATTTGCCCGCAAAAAGTTGGAAGGAATTCGCAACGATATTATTCAAGGCGCAGATTTTTCAGTTAAGGCTATTCAGTATTCCGAAGATCCGGGTTCGTATTTAGATGGCGGAAATTTGGGAATGATTGAGCGGGGTGAATTAGTTCCCGAATTTGAAGCGGTAGCGTATAAATTGAAAGAAGGTGAAATGAGTGATATAGTAGAAACTCCTTTCGGGTATCACTTAATTATTGTAGATGAAAGACGTGGCGATAAATTAAAGGCTCGTCACATTCTGATTAAACCAAAAGTTACACGTATGGATTTAGCGGTAATACGCGAGCGTATGGATAGTATTCTTAATCAGTTGCAAGTAGATTCACTTACATGGCGCGAAGCCGTTAATCAATATTCAGATGATGAGCAATCGAAAAGTGTTGGTGGCTTAATGTCGAACACCAAAAATGGAACAGCTTATTTTGAAAAAGCAGATATTGATGGAACACTTATTTTCTCTATTGACAGAATGAAAGTTGGCGATTACTCGGATGTGTTGCCGCATACTATTCAGGATAGAACCGGTGAGCAAAAACAAGGGTTTAGAATTATTTGGTTGAAGAGCGAAAGTCAGCCACACCCTGCCAGTTTAGATCAGGATTATTCAAAAATCCAGGCAGCAGCAAAATCTGAAAAACAACAAAGAGCCTTAGAAGATTGGATGAAATTGCATCGTGGTAAAAACTTTGTTCGTATTGATGATTCGATGAAAGGTTGTCCGCAGATGACGAAGTGGTTGTAGTGGTGATTGGTAAATTTGATAATGAAATTTCTTTCTTTGTTGAAATTGAAATAAATAATAAGAAATGTACAATTCAGATGTAGAAGCGTTAGACGCGTTTCCCCAAAGATTTACCGAATTAAGAACCGAAGTTGCCAAGATAATAGTTGGGCAAGATGAAGTGGTGAAGAACATTCTCATTTCTGTTTTTAGTGATGGACATAGTTTACTGATTGGCGTTCCGGGGTTGGCAAAAACATTAACCGTTCACACCATTGCCGAAGTGTTGGATTTAAGTTTCAACCGCATTCAGTTTACGCCCGATTTAATGCCGAGCGATATTGTTGGTTCGGAAATTTTGGATGAAAACAGAAATTTCCGTTTTAATCGCGGACCCGTATTTGCCAATATAATTTTGGCAGATGAAATAAACCGTACACCGCCTAAAACACAATCTGCTTTATTAGAAGCAATGCAAGAACGCAGTGTAACTATTGCCGGAACAAGACACAAACTTGATTTGCCGTTTTTTGTTTTGGCAACGCAGAACCCAATCGAACAAGAAGGAACTTACCCGTTGCCGGAAGCGCAACTCGACAGGTTTATGTTTTCTATCAATTTAGATTACCCGAGTTACGAAGAAGAAATTCAGGTAGTAAAAAATACTACTGCTGGACACAAAGCAACCGTTGGCAAAAAAATGAGTGCTGCTGAAATCATTTATTTCCAGCAATTGATTAGAAGAATTCCTATTGCCGATAATGTATTGGAATATGCTGTTAAGCTGGTAAACAGCACTCGACCAAATCAACCGAACTCTCCTAAGTCTGTAAATAATTATATCAGTTGGGGAGCTGGTCCTCGCGCTTCGCAATATTTAGTGCTGGGTGCAAAATGCAACGCAGCTATAAAAGGAAAATATTCGCCTGATATTGAAGATGTGCAACAAGTTGCACTACCTGTTCTTCGCCACCGTGTTTTCAAGAACTACAAAGCGGAAGCACAAGGGTTGAGTGTCGAAACTATAATTTCTGAATTGCTCTAATTTTTTCGAGCAGCACTTCTGCAATCTTCTTTTTGCTTTCGTAAGTCCATCCGGCAATATGCGGGGTAAGCAGAATACGGTTATCTGAAATTAACGCTTCAAAACCTTTCTTTTCTGTTTCGTTAAGCGAACTCAACTTTTCATTTTCAAAAACATCAAGCGCAGCACCAATTACTTTTCCTTCGTTTACGGCTTGTAACAAATCGATTGTCCGCAAAACTTTACCGCGACTGGTATTGACAAGCCAAATTGGTTTCTTGAAAGAAGAAAGAAACGCATAGTCAATCATGTATTTAGTTTCTTCGGTAAGCGGAAGATGCAAACTCAAAACATCGGCTTGCTCAAAAATGGAATGTAAAGAAGATTCGTTTTCAAAATTGGGTTTGTATTTATCGTAAGCTAAAATCTTTACATCAAAGCCTTTCAGAATTTTGGCAAACGCCTCTGCAGTGTTGCCATAAGCTATCAACCCGATTGTTTTACCCGAAAGTTCATTGCCGCGATTCTCTTCGCGCTTCCATTCTTTATTACGTAGTTCTCTATCTGCCTTTGAAATATTATTTAATAAATTCAGCAGCATGCCGAGTGCATGTTCAGCAACAGCATTTCTGTTTCCTTCGGGAGAATTGAAGGAAATAATATTATTCCGCTTGGCATAATCTAAATCAATAACCTCTAAGCCTGAACCTGCACGGCAAACAAATTTAAGTTTAACCGCGCGGTCAAGTAAGTCTTTGCCGGCATAAACTTTACTGTTGATGACTATGCCTTCGTAATCATGAATTATTTCTAGAACTTCCTCGGCAGAAATAGCAGGACGATAATCCACTATAAACCCATCTTGCTCTAATCCTTCTTGCAATAAGGGATGAAGTTCATCGGTGATGAGTATTTTCCGGTTCATACCTTTGCTGCTTGAATCAGATTCGTCAACTCCATAAACTGCGCTACCGAAATTTGTTCCGGACGAAGATTGAAAACCTCGTTGCCTGCAATTTCCCTTCCACCGGTAAATTCTTTCAAACTGTTGCGCATGGTTTTTCTGCGTTGGTTAAAAGCGGCTTTCACTATTCGTTTAAAAAGCACTTCATCACAATTAAGTTCCTTCTCTTTCTTTCTTGTCAGTTGAATGATACCGCTCATTACTTTTGGTGGCGGGTTAAAACATTCGGGTGCTACATCAAACAGATACGTGCAATCGTAATACGCCTGTGTAAGCACGCTGGTAACGCCATAATCTTTAGAGCCGTGTTTGGCGGCAATGCGCAGGGCTACTTCTTTTTGAAACATGCCGGTCATGCGCACTACTTTATCGCGCTCGTCAATTATTCTGAAAACAATTTGCGAAGAAATGTTGTAGGGAAAGTTGCCGACAATATGCGTTGGCTGTTGCAGAAAACTTAAATCGGTTTGCAGAAAATCTTCATGAATAATTTTGCCGCGCAAACTTGGATAAGCATTAGAAAGGTGTTCTGCCCAGCGGTCGTCTAATTCTACCACAAAAAAATTATCGTGCTTTTGCGGTATAAGATATTTGGTAAGCGCACCCATACCCGGGCCAATTTCCACCACGGTTTTAAACGCACTCATATCGCCAATGGCATCGGCAATTTTCAGCAACACGCTTTCGTCATTCAGAAAATGTTGTCCTAGCGATTTTTTTAAATGGAGGTTTGACATCGGGCGCTAATATACACCTCTCCCTCACCGCTTTTTATATTTTAGCCATCTTAAATTAAACATCATGACAGTTCAGTTGCTTTTGTGTAAAGATTACACTGCGTTTAACCACAACATTATTCTGATTGACGAAAAAACTAAACTCTCTTCGCTTGGTTTATCAAAAGCAATTGTAGCGGAAGCCGAAAATTTTTTTGCCGATAAAGTGGGCAATATTTTTCAGCAGCAATATGAAAGCAGAAGTTTGAGTATTGTAAAAATTGATGCTACCAAAGAAGAATTTAAAATACAGGAAGCTAGCCGAAAAGCCGGTAATGCACTCAATAAATTTTTGAATTCAAAGCAAGTTAAAGAAGCTTCGGTATGGAATGCTTCCGATAAATTAAATCTAACCACTGCTTTTGCAGAAGGCGCCGCGTTAAGCAACTACGAGTTTTTGAAATATAAAACCAAGGATAAAAAAACTAAGTCACTCACTGCTCTGCACTTCGATGCAAAATCTGCTAGTAAGAAAGCTTTAGATGATTTATCGAAATTGGTGGCAGCAAACTTCTTTTCACGCACGCTAATCAACGAGCCGCTATCGTATTTAACAGCTACGCAGCTTTCAAAAGAAATTCAACAGGCGGGAAAGAAGAATGGTTTTAGCGTAACTGTTTTTGACAAGAAAAAAATTACTGCCTTAGAAATGGGCGGTTTGCTTTCGGTAAATAAAGGAAGCATTGACCCGCCAACCTTTACTGTGTTGGAATACAAGCCTAAAGGTGCAAAGAACAAAAAGCCGATTGTGTTAGTGGGCAAGGGTGTGGTTTACGATACCGGTGGTTTAAGTTTAAAGCCAACGCCAAACAGCATGGATATGATGAAGTGCGATATGAGTGGTGCTGCTGCGGTGGCAGGAATTTTTATTGCGGCTACGCAGTTAAAATTGCCCGTTCATATTGTGGGATTAATTCCTGCAACTGATAACCGCCCGGGTGGCAATGCCTATGTGCCGGGCGATGTAGTAACCATGATGAGCGGCATGAATGTAGAAATGCTGAATGCCGATGCGGAAGGAAGAATGATTCTTGCGGATGCGTTGCATTACGCTAAACAATATAAACCGGAACTGGTTTTTGATTTTGCCACGCTTACCGGTGCGGCAAAAGCAGCTACCGGTGGAGTAGCTTCGCCATTTATGGGTACTGCCAGCGAGGAGGTAAAGAGTAAACTGCGCACTTCGGCTGACAATACTTATGAGCGCTTGATTGAATTTCCGCTTTGGGATGAATACGGTGAAATGATTAAGAGCGATGTAGCTGATATTAAGAACGTTGGAGGAGCGGAAGCCGGTGCTATTACTGCCGGAAAATTTTTAGAGCACTTTACTGATTACCCTTGGATGCATTTTGATATTGCCGGCACTGCTTACCTGATGGGTGAAGATGGCTATCGCGGCAAATACGGAACAGCTGTAGGTGTTAGATTGATTACAGATTTTTTAAAGAACTACTAATGGAACGCGAAAAATACAGAGTAGGAATTACCCTTGGCGATTACAATGGCATTGGTCCCGAGGTGCTTATTAAAGTGCTGGAAGATGAACGCATTTACCGCTATTGCACAATAGTAGTTTACGGGCAGAAGAATGTTATTTCTTTTTACACCAAGCAACTTAAGATTCAAAACTTCAATATTCAGGAAGTAAAAGATACCGAAACGCTAAGCCCTAAGCTGCCAAACATTATAAATGTATGGAGCGAGACGGTGGAGGTGCAGCCTGGAGAATTGACCAGCGAGGCCGGAGCAAGAGCGCTACTTTGTTTAAATGCAGGTATTCAGGATTTAGTAGATAAAAAAATTGATGTGTTGGTTACTGGCCCGGTGAACAAGAGTTCTATCAGTTTGCACCAACCGGAATTTACAGGACAAACAGAACTTGTTTCTAAAGCTGCGGGCAACGAAAACAGCATGATGCTGTTGGTGGATGATGGCTTGCGCGTTGGTTTAGTAACTAATCACGTTTCGTTGAAAGATGTAACCGGCAAAATTGATATCAACTTAATTCTTGCCAAGTTGGAAGTGTTGAACCAAACTTTGAAACAAGATTTCCTTATCAGTAAACCGCGTATTGCGGTGTTGGGCTTAAACCCGCACGCTGGCGATAATTCGCTATTGGGCAAAGAAGAAAAAGACATTATAGCACCGGCTGTTAATCGCGCTAAAGAAAAAGGAATGCTTGCAGTAGGTCCGTTTTCGGCTGATGGTTTTTTTGGTTCGCAACACTTTAGAAAATTTGATGCCGTGTTGGCTATGTATCATGACCAAGGTCTTGTTCCTTTTAAAACACTTTCGTTTGGCAGCGGTGTAAATTTTACTGCGGGCTTAAATGTAGTTCGAACATCGCCTGACCACGGCACCGGTTACGATATTGCCGGAAAAGATTTGGCTAATTCCGATTCCCTGCGCAACGCCATTTTTACAGGAATAGATATTATCCGCAACCGCGAAAATTATAAGGAAATGACCGCAAACCCAGTAGAGAAAGTAATGGTGGAGAAAGAGTATTAAATCACAAAAATAAGAAAGCCGCACTTCCGCACGGCTTCCCTGACACCACTTAAACCGCCATTATGAAATCTTTACCTCAATTATTCCTTTAGCTTTAGCTTCTTCCATTTTAGGAAGCGTTACTTTCAAAATTCCGTTTTCGTAACCTGCGCCAATTTTATCGGCAACAATTGTTTTAGGCAACGTAAACGTGCGCTTGAACGAAGCATGAGTAAACTCCTTACGGGTAATTTTTTCGCCCTCTTCCAACTTATCTTCTTTAGCTTCTGCGCTGATTGTAAGCAAGCTGTCTTCTACCTTTACGGTAAAGCTGTCTTTCTCGAAACCCGCTGCCGAAATCTGAATGTTGTAAGCATTTTTAGTTTCCTTAATGTTTACAGAAGGGCCGGTATGTTTTAAATACTCGTTGGTTAAAAAATTTGGAAGTTCGTTTTCAAAAATGTTTTCAATCAAGTTTGAAAAACGTGGAGCGTGAACTCTGCCTGTTTCTGGTCTTACTGTGAACATGGTCATTATTTTTAATTTTTAGTTTGCATAATTTTTTTGATGGTGGGGATTATTCAAACCAAATACCAATACAACAAAATAGCCAAAATGCCTTTTTTGCATAAATTTAAATGCCATAATTTCCGAATTCGTTCATTTTACCCAAATTAAGCAGAGATTTTTCCGGGGCATAAGATACGAAGCATAACAATTATATTTATTGTAAAACGCCAAACAGCATGAAAGAAATAAGCTATACTACGGATACAAACAACTCAAAATTTGGGTAGTTATTGACTTTAGAGATATTGAAATAATGGGAAAAATTTATGAGTTTATAGGTGTATTAGTGGTAGAGTTAAGAAAAAAGACGAACAAATAAGTTGGGAGAACACTAAAAAGGAACTGAAAAAAGGGAAGTGATAGCATAGATATCTATAAACAAGCAAGAAGACCTGCCTTCAAAATAAACGCATAAAATATTAGTTGCTATAGAAAATTTAGCAGACGACCCAAGAACTACAGGATGTAAAAAACTAAAAGTCGAAAAGAATACAATTAGCTACCGTAATAACGTTTATGATTAAGGTCTGCCGTTTCGATAGTTTTTACGTCAAGCAACTAGACAACTCTTCAATTGCACGCGTTGGTGCTTCGGCTGTCTCGGCATTCAGAAGAAATTCCTTTCCCTCAAAATTCTTTTACTTTCGCGGCACACGTATATGCTCAACCAAATTCCCGTAAATCTTTTCCGGCTTTTGTTATTACTCATGGCGCAAATTTTAATTTTCAGCCACATCAATTTCAGTTCGTTTATTAACCCGTATATTTTTCCGCTTTTTGTTTTGCTCCTGCCCTTCGAAACTCCAAGATGGTTATTAATGTTCATTGGTTTTGGTGCCGGGCTTACGCTCGATTTCTTTTTGGGTTCGGTGGGTATGCACGCAGCCGCTTGTTTGTTGGTGGCGTATTTGCGCCCCTTTCTTATCAACGTTATTACACCCAAAGGAACCGAGTTTGAAATAAGCCCCAACGTTTATGCGCAAGGCATAACCTGGTTTGTGGTTTACCTGGGCTTTACCATGTTCATTTATCTCACCTTTTATTTTTTGGTAGAAGCCGCTACGTTCTTGAACTTCTTTTTATTGCTGATTAAAATTTTTCTAAGCGTTTTAGTTTCTGTTACCTTCATGCTTATTTTTCTTTTCTTGTTTTCATCTAAAAAGAAAAGAAGATTTGCATAATCTTTCTATCATTCTGTGAGTAAAGACCTTTTTAGAAATCGTTATCAGGTTATCCGAATTATCAACGTAAGATTTGCGTTGATTTTTTTGATGCGTTTGTTCTATCTGCAGGTAATCAGCACCAAGTATGTTGCCCTTGCTAACAACAACGCCATTAAAGAACTGGATGTTTACCCAACGCGCGGAATGATTTACGACCGCAAAGGCGAACTGATAGTATTTAACGAAGCCATTTACGATTTGATGGTAACGCCTTACGAAACTAAAAAGGCAAAAGGTTTCGATACGCTGAAAATGTGCGAGTTGCTCGGCATTACAAAGGAAGATATTCTTGCTCGGTTCGAGGGTATGAAAAAGCAGAAAGGCTACGTTCGTATTCCGAATGTGTTTGCAAAACAACTATCGCTTAAAGATTATTCACGCTTGCAGGAATACATGTATTTGTTCCCCGGCTTTTACGGGCAGGTGCGCACCATTCGTAAATATCCTCACCGAGTAGCAGCAACCATTCTTGGAGACATTGGTGAGGTAGACGATAAACAAATTGCCAAATCGATGGGATACTACAAGCCCGGAGATTATGTAGGTAAAAGCGGGGTTGAAAAAGTTTATGAAAAAGAATTGGGTGGCAAGCGAGGTAAGAAGTTTTCGTTCTTTGATGTAAACGGTCGCGATGTAGGAAGTTTTGGTGCGGGAGAATTTGACACGTTACCAATTTCAGGAGATAATGTTATTGCTACGCTCAACATCAAACTACAGGAATATGCCGAGAAGTTGATGCAGAATAAAAAAGGAAGCGTGGTGGCTATTGAACCTGCCACCGGTGAAATTCTTGCTTTAGTCAGCAGCCCGGGTTACGACCCAAATTTATTATGCGGTGCGGTGCGAGGAAAAAACTTCAATGCACTACTTACCGATTCTTTGTTGCCACTTTACTCGCGCCCCACTTTGGCTACTTATCCTCCAGGTTCATCTTTCAAACCTATAGTTGCGCTCATTGCATTACAGGAAGGTGTGCAAGGTGTTGATTATGGCTATCCGTGCAATCAGGCATACAACGCAAGCGGTGTAATTGTTCATTGTTCGCATCCGCATCCTTCGCCAACTAATCTTCAATATGCATTGGCGCAATCATGCAATCCATATTTCTGCCAAACGTTTAGAAATTCTTTAGAAAAGAATGCGGGCATGACCACCGCACAGTCGTACGATAAGTGGGTGAAAATTTGCAACAGCTTTGGCTTGGGAATGAAAACAGGAATAGATTTGCCGAGCGAAGTGCGCGGAAATATTCCTACCGTAAAGTATTTCAATAAAATTTATGGCGAAGGCAGATGGAAGTTCGCCACCATAATATCTTTGGGAATTGGACAAGGCGAAGTATTAACTACACCATTACAAATGGCAAATATTTTTGCCTGCATTTCGAACAAGGGCTATTGGATTACACCGCACATTGTAAAAAAGATTACCGATCCTGTTACTAATAAAGATGTAACTCACGAATACGAAAAACATATTGCCTTAATTGATAAGCTGCACTTTGAACCGGTAATAGAAGGTTTATTTCAGGTGGTAGAAAGTGGCACGGCAAAAGCTGCACGGGTAGAAGGAATTACACTGTGCGGCAAAACCGGAACAGCACAAAATCCACATGGCGACAACCACTCCATGTTTGCCGGTTTTGCGCCAAAAGATGATACCAAAATTGCTATCGCTGTAGTTGTGGAGAACGGAGGGTACGGCTCTACTTACGCTGCACCTATTGCTAGTTTACTGGTGGAAAAGTATTTGAACGACACTATATCTGCCAAGCGGTTAGAGATGGAAAAGCGAATGATAGAAACAAATTTGTTGAGCAAGTACGGAGTTAAAACAAATAAAAGCGCAGGCATGAGCGTGGAAACAGAAGAATAAATATGGCGCGTAAACAAGAATCGCTTACCGGTAAAATAGATTGGTTGACAGTAATACTGTATGCCATACTTGCTGTGTGTGGTTGGTTCATTATTTATTCTGCATCGTCTGGCGGAACTGAGAAAAGTATTTTTGATTCAAGCATACCCAGCGGCAAACAGTTTCAATGGATGATTGCGTGCGTAGTAGTGGCGTTTATTATTCTGCTACTCGATTCGCGGCTTTATGTAACCCTATCATACCCCATTGGTGTAATGGTGTTGCTCTTGGTTATTGCAGTTATGTTTATAGGCGTTTCTATCAACCACCAAAAGAACTGGATTCGACTAGGTTCGTTTACCATGCAACCATCGGAGTTTGCAAAGTTTGGAGTGAGTTTGGC
>CAMBIM010000066.1 GCA_945867505.1 Chitinophaga pinensis | reverse complement strand
GTAGGCACAAGTGAGCTTTTGCAAATTGTTTGCGGTGCGCCTAACGTAGCCGCAGGGCAAAAAGTGGTGGTAGCCTTAGTTGGCTCAACTTTGTATCCTGCCGGTGGCGAAAAGTTGCAGATTAAGAAAGCGAAGATACGCGGTGTAGAAAGTTTCGGAATGATTTGTGCCGAAGATGAAATTGGTTTGAACGATAATCATGCAGGCAGTATGGTGCTTGATGCATCGGTTGTAGTAGGAACAAAAGCAGCTGACCATTTTAAAGTAGAAAAGGATTTTGTTATTGAAATTGGATTAACGCCCAACCGTGGAGATGCGAACTCTCATATTGGTGTGGCGCGCGATTTAGCTGCGGCATTGAATGTAGCCTATAAAGCAAAAGTGAATTTCACTAAGCCAGATACAAGTAAGTTCAAAGTTCAAAGTTCAAAGTTCAAAGTTGAAGTAGATGTGCAAGATACAAATGCTTGTCCTCGTTATTCCGGCATCACTATTTCAAACATAACCGTTGCCGATTCGCCTGATTGGCTGAAGAATAAACTGAAAGTCATTGGAGTTCGTTCCATCAATAATGTGGTTGATATTACAAACTATGTGTTGCACGAATACGGTCAGCCACTTCATGCATTTGATGCGGATAAAATTAGCGGAGGGAAAGTTATTGTAAAGAAATTAGCTGCCGGAACTGTTTTCAAAACATTAGATGATAGGGATGTAAAACTAAGTGGCGAAGATTTGATGATTTGTGATACAGAAGGAGGAATGTGCATTGCCGGTGTGTTTGGCGGTGCAAATAGCGGAGTAACTTCTTCTACAAAAAATATTTTTTTGGAGAGTGCATACTTTTCAGCTACCGGTATTCGTAAAACCGGAACGCGTTTAAACCTGCGAACCGATGCGTCTATGCATTTTGAAAAAGGCACTGACCCTAACATTACAGTTGAAGCATTGAAAAGAGCAGCTTTATTAATTACAGAAATTTGTGGTGGAGAAGTTTCATCAGATATTATTGACATTTATCCTAACCCGATTGAAGGATGGCGTTTTTCTGTTTCGTATGAGCACATGATTAAGTTGGCCGGTTTTGCCATTGAGAAAGAAACCATTCAGCAAATACTTAATCATCTTGAAATAAAGATTGAGAAAGAAGAAGGCGATGAATGGCAGTTGCTTGTTCCCGCTTTTAAAACCGATGTAAAACGAGAGGCTGATATTGTAGAAGAGGTTATCCGCATACTCGGCTATAACAGTTTTACGCTGCCTAAGAATTTGAAATCGAGTTTGAGTTACAGCCCAAAAGTAGATACACAGAAATTGGAAAACACCATTGCCAATATGCTTGCCGGTGCAGGCTTTTCTGAAATATGGACTAACTCAGTTACACAATCTAGATATGAAGAAGACGAGTTATTGAAACAACAACAGGTGAAGTTATTGAATAGCCAAACCGCTGAATTGGATTCGTTGCGCACTTCTATGCTATATTCGGGTTTAGAAGTAATAGCCTATAACCAAAACCGCAAGGCGACTGATTTGCGCTTGTATGAGTTTGGTAAAACGTATCATAAAGCTGAAGGGAAGTATGTAGAGAACAATCACCTGCAAATTCTTTTAACCGGAAAAAACGCAGAAGATAATTGGCTGGCTAAAGGAACTTCTTACAGTTTCTATCATCTAAAAAGTGTAGTGGTTAACGTTCTAAATCGTTTAGGCCATTACAATTTTGAAAAAGATATTGTGGAAGCCAATCCATTCACCTTCGCGTTGGTGTTGAAGAATGAAGGATTTGAAGTAGCGCGATTAGGCAGCATTGCTAAATCTGTTCTCTCAAAATTTGATATTAAGAACGAAGTGTTCTTTGCCGATTTAAATTGGAGCTATCTGTTAGAGAAATCGCAGTTCGCTCAAACTAATTTCAGCGAGTTGCCTAAGTTCCCGTCTGTAAAGCGCGATTTGGCAATGGTGGTAAACGAAGAATTAAAGTTTGATGCCATTGAAAAGATTGCAGTTATAGAATCAAAAAAGCTTTTGCAGGAAATTTCTCTGTTTGATGTTTACAAAGGCGATAAAATGGAAAAGGGCAAAAAAAGTTATGCCGTTAGCTTCATTTTTCAGCACCCCGAAAAGACCTTGACCGATGCAGAAATTGAAAAGGTAATGAGCAAACTGATGAATAAATACGAAAATGAGTTGGGAGCGGTAATCAGAAAATCATAAGCTATGAGCAAAACCCTCGCCCAGAAAGTAGAAGAAGTTAAGAAGAAAGTGGTTCATCTGCTGGAGCAAAACCATAAACTTCTTTCAAAAAATGAAGAATTTGAGGGTGAATTGCGGGTGTTAAAACAGACGTTGGATGCCGAAACACAGAAAACTGCTGAATTATTGAATAAGATTAAAATAATTAAGTTAGCGCAGAATATTGGCTCGCCCGATTCGGAAAGAGCCGATGTAACTGAATTAAAAAGAAAAATTAACGAATACATTAAGGAGATAGACCATTGTATTACCATGCTGAATGATTGAAGATGGCGGAGAAAAATGAAACGGTCAACATCAATGTTTTAATTGCGGAGCGGCTCTACCCGTTAAAGGTAACGAAGAGCGATGAAGAAAAAGTGACGAGTGCAGTAAATCTGGTAAACGAAAAAATAAAGCAATACCAGGAGCTGTATAAAGGTAAAGACAAACAAGACTACATGGCCATGTGTCTGTTAAACTTTGCAGTGGAACATGTGAATCTTCAGCACCATACGCAACAAAACGACCGTTTACTGGAAGAAAAGATAACAGAATTAGACCAAGTGCTGTCGGGCACATCTAAATAAACATCTTCCCTTTATTCTCCCTCCCTTTTTGTTCGGTTGATTTTTCAAAAATAATTTGAGAACAACTATTTTTTTAATCATAAATAAACACCCAACATGGATAGCACAATCATCATAATCATTGCGGCAGGTATTGCGGTAATGGCTGCGATTGTGGGTTTATTAGTGGGGCGCTCTATAACACAAAAAAGCAATGTGGATGTAGAGAAAAAAGCAGAGGAAGAAGTTTCGAAAAAACTTGCCGATGCTCAAGCCACAGCCGATAAACTCATAGCCGAAGCCAAACGGAATGCCGATAACGCAAAAAAGGACAAAGAACTTTCAGCTAAAGAACATTTCATTCAGCTAAAAAGTAAACACGAAGCCGAAGTTGCAGAACGCAATAAAAAGGTAGTAGAAAAGGAAGGTCAATTGAAAGTTTTGCAAACCGAAGTTTCGGCACGCACTTCTGAAATTGCGAAGAAGGAAAACGATATTACAAAGAAGGAAGGTGAAGTAACTGCCTTAAAAGACAACCTGAACAAGCAGCTTGAATTGGTAAACACCAAGAACGAGCAGTTGAAACAAAGCCACGAAATCTTTGTAAGCAAACTTGAGCAAATAAGCGGGCTTACTAAAGAAGATGCTAAGAAGGAATTGGTGGACAGCATGACCAAAGAAGCGGAAAGCGATGCCTTGGCTTTAACCAAAACATTAATTGACGAAGCCAAGAGCAAAGCCAATAAAGAAGCGAAGAAGATTATCATTCAAACCATTCAGCGCACGGCTGCCGAGAATGCCATTGAAAATACTGTTTCGGTATTTAACTTGGATAGCGATGAGCAGAAAGGTCAAATCATTGGGCGCGAAGGAAGAAACATCCGCGCGCTGGAAGCTGCTACCGGTTGTGAGTTTGTAGTGGATGATACACCAGAAGCAATTATCATTTCCGGCTACGACCCTATCAGAAGAGAAATAGCAAGACTTTCGTTACAACGTTTGGTGGCTGACGGTAGAATTCATCCGGCACGTATTGAAGAAGTGGTAGCTAAAACACATAAACAATTGCAAGAACACATTCTTGAAATTGGTGAAAGAACGGTAATTGATATGGGCATTCAAGGCTTGCATCAAGAGTTGATTCGCTATGTAGGCAGAATGCGTTTCCGTTCTTCTTATGGTCAAAATCTTTTACAACACAGTCGCGAAGTAGCTAACCTGTGCGCTACTATGGCTGCTGAATTAGGTTTGAATCCGAAGTTGGCAAAACGCGCTGGTCTGCTACACGATATTGGTAAAGTGCCTGATGAAGAAAGTGAATTATCACACGCTTTGCTTGGCGCAAAACTTTGCGAAAAGTATGGCGAGCATCCGGCAATTGTTAACGCTGTAGGTGCGCACCACGATGAAATGGAAATGAAGTATGTTATCTCTCCAATTATTCAAGCGTGCGATGCTATATCTGGTGCAAGACCGGGAGCTCGAAGAGAGATAATGGAAGGATACCTACAACGTATTAAAGACCTTGAAGCTTTAGCTCAAGCATTTGATGGTGTTGATAAAGCCTATGCAATACAAGCAGGAAGAGAGCTTCGTGTAATTGTAGAAGCAGATAAGATTGATGATAAAAAGAGTGAAGAACTTTCGTTTGCTATTTCTCAGAAAATAGAAAAGGAAATGACTTATCCGGGACAAGTAAAAGTTACGGTTATACGCGAGAAAAGAAGTGTGAGTGTAGCAAGGTAAATAGTTCTTCTTCCAAACAACGTTTTAAGTAAAAATCCTGTCTATTAACAAGACAGGATTTTTTATTTTACTCAAAACAGTATCTTCCGTTTTTTATTCCTCAAAAACATTACCCCTGAAACAATTGTTGACATGAGAAAACTCTACTTCTATCTATTATTTGCTTTAGTTTCTCAACAAGCATTTTCTCAAAATTATACCGTGCTGGGCAATGCAAGTTCACTTGGCGGATGTAATTGCTATAGGCTTACACCGGACGCCAATAACCAGGCCGGTGCTATTTTTCAGAACCAAACTATTAACCTGAACAATTCTTTCGATTTTACTTTTAATGCCTTTTTGGGTTGCAATAATGGCAATGATGCTGCAGATGGAATTGTATTTGTATTAACGAGTAACCCGAATGGCCTGGGCGCAGGTGGTGGTGGATTGGGTTATGGCGGAGGTAACCAGCCTTATTCATTAGGTGTAGAGTTTGATACATATCAGAATTCGGGGGACCCATCGTATGACCATATTGGAATAGAATCAGGAGGAAGTGTGTTGCATAATGTAGCCGGTGCGGTATCTGCATTGCCTGGGAATGGAAATATCGACAATTGCCAACAGTATCTTGTTCGCATCGTTTGGGATGTAAATACTAATACCTATTCTGTTTACTTCAACGGAGTGCTACGCATAAGCGTGGTTATACCAAATATGGTGAATACGCATTTTGGTGGTAACCCAATAGTGAACTGGGGATGGAGTGCAGGTACCGGTGGCGGCACCAACGACCAACAGATTTGCGTATTAAATACTTCTAGTTGGGTTGCGGGAGTTAATTACCAAAGTTGCAGCCCAACCATGCAGTTTAATGATATTTCTACCAGCAGTTTGGGTTCGGTTCAATCCTGGGCTTGGAATTTTGGCGATGGAGGAACTTCAACTTTGCAAAACCCTTCGCATACTTATGCCGGGAACGGCACTTATAATGTTTCATTAACCATTGTAGATATTAGTGGTTGCTCCAATACCTACACTCATACAATTACTATTAATCCTCCAATTTCATTATCGCCTACTATTACTCCTCCCCAGTGTAATGGCGGTTCCAATGGAAATATTTCGGTAGTTTCTTCAGGTGGATTTGGACCATCGGCAGGTTATGGAGGATATGCCTATACATGGAGCAACAGTACAACACAGTCCAATCTACTTGGTGCAGGTGCGGGAACTTATACGCTTACTGTAACAGATGGAATATGCACTTCTACTGCTCAATACACCATTAGCCAACCTACAGCAGTTACTGCTACTACTTCGCACACTGATGCACCTTGCGGAGGTAATGGAACAGCAACGCTTACTGTAAGCGGAGGTACTCCTCCCTACTCAGGTGTAAACTGGGCTGGCTTTCCTGCAACTTCTGGTGTTCCGCTTTCTATGCCTGCCGGTACTTGGATAGCCGATTTTCAGGATGCCAACAGTTGCTCTGCTCTTCTTCAATACAGAGAAACTATCAGTTCGCTGCCTTGTGGTATTACTACCAGCTTAACCAGTACTAACGTAAGTTGTTTTGGCGGCAGCAACGGAACGGCAACCCTCACAGTTACAGGAGGTTCAGGAGGCAGTGTTGCTGGATGGACAAGTGCAGGAAATGTTTTTACCATAACAGGTTTAGCCTCGGGTACCTATAATTATAATTATACGGATGTAAATCCTGCTTTGAATTTTTCATTTACTGTTACTATTACTCAACCGGGTGCAGCTATAGTAGCTGCCATAGCTACAAATGATATGTCCTGTGCCAACACAAATGACGGGCAGGCAATAGCATCGGTGAATTCGGGAGGTACCGCACCTTTTAATTATACATGGAGCGGAGGGCAACCTAATAATCCGGTGGCAACTAATTTAAGTCCGGGTGCCATAAGTGTTATTATAACCGATGCCAACGGCTGTACAGCTAATGCTGCGGGAACTATTACTGGTCCACCCACGCTAACTTTAAACGTTATTAGTATTGATGATAGTTGCTATCAAGCAAACTTAGGCAGTGCAACCGCTAATGCCGGTGGAGGAAACCCACCATATACTTACTATTGGAATAATATTTCTTCGGCACAAACTAATTTGAGCTTGGGCGCGGGAGCTTATACGGTAACAGTAACAGACGATAAGGGTTGCACCATTACCGGCAGCGCTACTATCAATCAACCAGCAGCTTTTACACACACACCATTAGTTCCAACTAATATACTTTGCTTTGGCGGAACTACCGGAGCTATTTCAACATCTGCATCTGGCGGAACTCCTACTTACAATTATACCTGGAGTCCATCGGGTACTGGTAGTAACCCAACCGGTTTAAGTGCCGGGCAATACAACGTTACTATTGCCGATGCGCGTAACTGTAGAATTTTAGATAGCATTATTCTTACACAACCTACTTCGGCTTTTGTAGTAACAACATCGCACACTAATGTAAGCTGCAATGGTGGAAGCGATGGCACATTGACAATTAACATAAGCGGAGGAACTGCTCCATACTCTTTCTTGGGCAACCCCGTTCCTGCGGGCACTACGGTTATACCCGGGCGCACGGCCAATACGTATGCGGGTAATGTGTTAGATGCTAACAACTGTGCTGTTCCGGTTTCTGAAGTTATTACTGAACCTGCCGTTTTAAGTATTTCGGAACAACATGTTAACACTACCTGTTTTGGCGGCACGCAAGGCTCTATTGATATTACTGTAACCGGTGGCACATCGTCCTATACTTACGTTTGGAATGACGGGGTTACTACAGAAGATAGAATCGGTGTTACAGCAGGGACTTACCTTCCCACTTGCACTGACCAAAATGGTTGTTCAGCAACTATTTCAGTAACTATTACAGAACCTGCTGCACCGGTAATGTTAGTAGCTGTTACCAATGCTACTTGTTTTGGTGCTAATGGAAGTGCAACTGCAAATCCATCAGGAGGCAATGCGCCATTTAGTTATGTGTGGAGCGGCTTGGGTAGCACTACCGGACAAACGGTTACTAAGCCTGCGGGTAATTACACGGTTACAGCCACCGATGCCAGCACTTGCCAGCAAACAGCTTCGCTTACTATTACGCAACCTGCCGATGTAACTATAGCAGAAACACATACCAACTTAAGATGCTTTGGAGATGCCAATGGTGATATTACTTTAACGCCAACCGGTGGCACAGGTAATTATACTTACGTTTGGAATCCGAATGTTAGTAATACGAATGCGGCAACGTTACTTACCGCAGGCACTTATGACGCTACTGTAACCGACCAAAATACCTGCACAAAAACTATTTCGGTTACACTTACACAACCAACTACACCGCTTACCATCAATATACAATCAAACAATATTAGCTGCTTTGGCGCGAATGATGGTTCTATAACAATTACGGCTTCAGGCGGCACATCACCTTATACTTATACATGGAATCCGAATATTACTACCACTAATTCTGTTTCCAATTTGGGGCCGGGTAATTATGCTATTACCATTGCTGACGCTAACAATTGCAGTGTTAACCCGAACGTTTCACTCTCTGAACCATCGCAACCTTTAAATGTTGTTCCTTCTCAAACCAACTTAACTTGTTTTGAAAGCAATGATGGAACTGCATCCGTGATTACGAATGGCGGTACCGCTCCTTACTCTTTTGCGTGGAGTCCGAACGTTAGCAGCAGTTTTTCTGCCACTGCTTTAGCCGCAAATAATTATGGCTTAACTGTAACCGATAATAACGGGTGCACTATTACTAATACTTTTGCCATAACACAACCTACACCAATTACAACCGGTGAAACTCATGTAAACGTTTTGTGCAACGGTAACACTACCGGTTCAGTTACAATTACGGCTAATGGAGGAACACCGGGTTACACGTATACCTGGAGCCCGAACGTGAGTGCAATTGATCAGGCTACAAATGTTGGTGCAGGAACTTTCAGCGTAACTGTCGCAGATGCCAACGCCTGCACTGTGTTGCAAACAGCTACAGTAACAGAGCCTTCATTGCTTACCCTTGCGGCTACATCAACTCCCGCATTTTGTTTTGGCACTGCCACAGGTATTATTACTTCTAATGCTAATGGTGGCGTTCCTGCTTATAGTTTTTCGGCATATGATGGAACAAACACAATAAATTCTTCAACTGGTTTGTTTATTAATCTGGCAACAGGAAATTATAGCGTAACAGTAACGGACCAAAATACTTGCACAATAACAACAACAGTTTTTGTAAGCGAACCAACCAGTTTAGTAAATGTAATAGATGTAGTTCCTGCAACCTGCTATCATTCTTCTGATGGAAGCATTACCGTTACAACCACAGGTGGCACACCGGGTTATAACTATTTATTTGAAAAAGGCATAGCCAACTCAACCGGAAACTTTACAGGTTTAAGTGCCGATACTTATACTTTTACCGTGACAGATGCCAGCGGATGTTCACTTACCGATAGCGGAACGATTACTGAACCTGATTCTGTATTGATTGATGTTAGCCCTACACCGGTAGAAGTAAAATTGGGGAGCAGTTTACAATTAAGCACAACTACTAACCAAGGTGGAAATGTGTTCTACGATTGGAGTCCGAAGTTTGGTTTGAGTTGCTATGATTGCTCTAATCCTCTTTTTGAGGGTGTTTACTCGCAGCCTTATTTAGTAGTTGCTACTAATCAGGATGGATGTGTGGGAACTTCAAGCTTTGTGGTAACAGTAATTCCCAACTACGATATTTTTATTCCTAACGCATTTACACCCATCAATGGCGATGGCGTGAACGATTACTGGCAAATTTTCGGCAACATTCCTGCTATAAAACAAGTAGAGGTAATGGTGTTTAACCGAATTGGAGAGAAGGTTTTTGAAAGCACCGACATCAATTTTAAATGGGATGGAACTTACATAGGCATTGCCGCACCTCCAGGTGTTTATAGTTATGTAGCCAAATTTGTTTGGCTGAATAACTATAGCGATGCGCGCTATAAAGGAACGATAACTTTGTTGAGATAATAAACAGAAACCCCGCTCACGCGGGTTTTTTTACTTTTGTTTTATGGAAGAACTTGAAATAGAAAAAAAGGATTACGCTACAATACAACTTAAACCTCGCGGACCGGTAACTATTACCGGCAATTTTGAAGTAATGTTAGAAGATGGAAACATGTTAGAGAAACGTGAAAAACTTTCTATCTGCCGCTGTGGTATGAGCCAGAAAATGCCAATTTGCGATGGGGCGCATAAAGCGTTGGCGGCAATTCTTTAAAGGTTACTTTTCTTACCGTCCATATATTCTTTATAAACCTCGCGCACAATTCCATCGCCTAAACCTACCTTAGGAATAAATATTTTATCGGCTTTTAGCCATTGCATAAGGGTTACAAAAATTTCACCGGCAGGCACAATTACATCAGCACGGTCAGGATTCAAATCGAACTTTTTAATACGGTCGTCAAAGCTGTATTTCTTCAGTTCTTCTACAATATCATTCAACATTTTAAATGATAACGGCTTGTCGGTTTTAAGTTGAGCCATTTTAGAAATGCGGTTGATGTTTCCACCGGAGCCAATCATGCTCACCTCGCGCATGTGCAAGGTTTTATCATGCAACCAGTCTTTCATTTTTTTCCATTCTACTTTCGAAACCGTATTTTGCAATAACCGAATAGTGCCAATGCGAAATGACTTTGCAGAGAAAACTTTTCCATTCTTAAAAACCGTTATCTCTGTGCTGCCACCGCCTACATCTACAAACACACAGTTCTTCGCCATTTTTTCGCGCACGGCTCTTTGGCTATTGAAGATGATGTTCGCTTCTGTATTACCGGTAATCAATTCAATAGTGATTCCTGCTTCTTTCTGTATGCGCTTAATAATCTGCGCACCGTTGTTGGCTTCGCGCATAGCTGATGTAGCACAACCTTTATAATGCAGCACATTGTTTGCGCGCATAATGTGCTTAAAACCAATCATGGTATCTACCAACTGGCGAATAGTGATTTCGGGAATGCTGTGGCTTTGAAAAGCATTTCCGCCTAAACGAACCGGCACCCGAATGAGGGCGCTCTTCTTGAACATTGGACCCTCGCCATTTTGCAATACGTTTTCTATCAGTAACCGAACTGAGTTAGAACCAATATCAATTGCCGCAAAACGCTTAATCTCCAAGGTGAAAATTTTTCTAAAAATAATCTCATCAACGGGATAGCAGCAAAAGAGTTTTCAACGATAAAATTATAAGTGTGGATGATTACTTTGGGGATTTTACTTTTTCAAGTAGTTATAAATAGCCTCTTGTGAGCGAACTATTTTTGCGGTCGGCAAAACGCGGTGTTCGTTCTTCAACAAAGGATCAAGCACGCGAGCCTTTACATTATCCTTCCATTGAATCTCCAAAATGTCTCGTATTTCTTTTTGAATTTTTTTGTCGTAAACCGGACAGCTTACTTCAATACGCGAATCAAGATTTCGGGTCATCCAATCGGCAGAAGAAAAATAATAGAGTGGCTCGCCTTCATTCTCAAAAACAAAAATTCGTGAGTGTTCCAGATACTTATCTATAATACTGATAACTTCAATGTTCTCGCTCATACCTTCTACCCCAGCAACCAGCGCACAGATACCACGCACAATAATTCTGATTTTAACTCCCGCCTTCGATGCTTTGTAAAGCTGCTCAATCATCTCTTCATCAACCAAACTGTTCATCTTTAAAAAGATACCGGAACTCTTTCCCTTTTTAGCGGCATCCATTTCATTCTCTATAAAGCGTAAAAAACGTTTGCGGGTAGAAAGCGGTGAAAGAATCAAGTGCTTATAAGTATGCACTTTGTAATTGCGCTCGAAAAACTCAAACGTGTGTTCTACTTCGTTGGTGATTTTTGTATCGGATGTAAAGAGAGCATCGTCTGAATAAACCTGAGAAGTAGATTCATTGTAGTTACCAGTGGTAATGTTAGCGTAGCGGGCATGCTTCCCGTTTTCGTTTCGCGAAACCAAACAAAGTTTAGAATGAACCTTTAAACCCGGCACACCATAAATTACCTGAATGCCTTCGTCCTGCAAATGCTTTGCCCAGCGAATGTTTGCCTCTTCATCAAACCGCGCCTGTACTTCTACTACAGCCACCACATGCTTTCCGTTCTTGGCAGCGTTAATCAATGCATTAATTACTCTTGAGTTTCTCGCCACGCGATAAAGTGTAATTTTTATACTCTTCACATTTGGGTCAATAGCAGCTTCTCGCAACCATTCAATAAAATGTGCAAAGTTTTGATACGGATAATGCAACATCACATCCTGCTTCTTCAATACTTCGAAATAACTTTTGTTGATGGGCAACAATGGATGCGCTAGAGGTTTTTGCTTTTCGTAAAAAAGGTTTTTATCGCCTACACGTGGAAAGCCCATGAAATCTTTAAAGTTGTGATACCTACCGCCTGGAATAAGGTTATTCAAATCCTGCAGCTTCATTTTCGATTTAATAAACGCTAGCAAATCGCGCGATATGAGATTATCGTACACAAAGCGAACTGGATTTCCCTTTTGCCGTGCTTTTACACCTTTAGAAATTTTATCAATAAAACTTTGTGAAATATCGTTATCAATATCCAACTCAGCATCTCGCGTTACTTTAATGGTAAAGGCTTCAATGGTTTTAAACTGAAACGTAGAAAACACCTCCGGCAAATTGTAACGTATAATATCATCCAGCAGAATGATGTATTGATTTTGATTGTGTGATGGAAGAATCACAAATCTGTCTGTAGAATCTGATGGGACTTCTACCAACGAATATTGCTTTGTTTTCCCATTTGTAAGTTTAATAGCTAGGTAAATTACTTTATCTTTTAAATAAGGAAACTGCCTTACCTGATTTAACATGATAGGCACCAATGCTGGACGCACGTGTTCATCGAAATAACTTTTTACAAACGCGCCTTGTGATTTTGTAAGTTGTGTTTCGTTGATGATAAAAATTTTGTTCTGCTTCAATTCCTGTTTAACTGTAGCATAAATTTCATCGAAACGTTTGCCTTGGCGTACTACTTCATCGTGTACCTGCTGCAAAACTTTTTGCGGCTTGCTATAAACATTGTGCACTTTTTTACCAAGCTGCGATATACGTTTTACCGTAGCCACGCGCACCCTAAAAAACTCATCCTGATTATTACTGAAAATACCAAGGAAACGTAAACGTTCCAACACGGGAACGTTATTATCATTTGCTTCCTGCAACACACGTTCATTAAAACTCAACCAGCTTACTTCGCGGTTT
>CAMBIM010000065.1 GCA_945867505.1 Chitinophaga pinensis | reverse complement strand
AGTTAATGGTCTACTCCTTTACTTATTTTTGCTCTTCCAATAATTGAGAATAGATGCTGACGAGACCCTTTCTTAGAATTATATTTTTGGGCGGGGTAAATCTGCTTATCGGAAATACAAAAATCTTATGTCAGGATAATTTCCCCATTACCGATATTAGGATTGCACATCAAAAAATTAAATCCTTAAATAAATACGCCTCTTTCAAATTTGTGGTCACCGATAAAAGACCGGAAATTGAATCATGCATTTTGAAAAGCGATTCCATTATTACCTCAACATGTGATATAAGCAAAGGTCAAGTATCTATACTTGCTTCTTTCAAAACAACCGGTGAACATTATTTTGGTTTTGGAGAACAGTATTCTCATCTGGATTTTAAAAATACGAAGCCATATATTTTCACGGAAGAGCAGGGTATTGGCCGGGGCGATAAAGCGGTCAGTAAATTCACAAAGACTTTTGGTGTTTGTGGTGATGAGGTCAAAAATTCTTCCATGTATTTATTAAATCCTTCGGCAGAGCACAACATTCATCACAGCGATGTGAGTGCCAACTACGTAGAGGGTTCGTCTTTTGGGGGTAAAATTGGCATGACAAAACGAGCAGATTATTATGAAGAAGAATGCGGACGTTAATTCGCAATAAAATTTATTTCGTCTAACAGGAGCAGCGCGAATTACAAATCAGTTATCGGTTTGTATTTCGGAACCAGCGATTTCATAACAATCCACGCAATTAGATATGCTACTGCGCAAAATGAAAACATAATGGTGTAACCTGTTTCAATATGACCGGCAGTTTTATAAAAATCGAAAAGGGCTCCACCGGTTTTTGTAATAATTACCCCGCCAATACCACCGACCATTCCACCAATTCCCACCACAGAACCAATTGCTTTTTGCGGAAACATATCTGATACAGTGGTGAACAAATTAGCACTCCACGCCTGATGTGCCGATGCACCTAACCCGATAATAATTACCGGTAGCCAGAAACTAATATGCCCTAACGGTTGCGCTGCAAATACTGCGAGCGGAATAACGGCAATCAGGAACATGGCTCTCATTCTTGCATCGTAAGGTTGGAATCCACGCTTCATAAAATACATTGGAAACCAACCGCCATTGATACTGCCGAACATAGTCATGGTGTATAATACCGCGAGTGGTATCATGATGTCAGTGCCCGAAATTCCGTATTGATCTTTTAAATAAGCGGGAAGCCAAAAAAGAAAAAACCACCACACACCATCGGTCATAAATTTTCCGAAAGCAAACGCCCAGGTTTGTCTATAGTTCAATAATTTGAACAACGCTACTTTTTCTGTAGAAGAAGAAATGTTTTTCTCTGCATCGCTGAGGATGTAGTTTTTCTCATCAGGTGAAATTCGTTTTTGTGTGCCGATAGCAGCATACAATTGAAGCCAAAAAAACAACCACACAAATCCTAAACCGCCAATGATAATGAAGGCCGATTCCCATCCCCAGTTTTTCGCGATCCACGGAACTGTGAGTGGCGCGAGAATAGCACCAACGTTAGCCCCCGAATTAAAAATGCCTGTCGCAAGCGACCTTTCTTTTTTTGGAAAATATTCTGCTGTTGTTTTAATGGCTGCCGGAAAATTTCCTGATTCGCCAATAGCAAGTATGGCACGCGAAAACATAAAGCCAATGACTGAAACCGGAAGCGTAGCAATTCCCATCCATCCGAAAACAGAAATCAAATTTTCTCCGATTAGGATTGCGAGTGCATGAATAATGGCGCCTATTGACCAGACGATAATTGCCCACGCGAATCCTTTTTTTGTTCCTAATTTATCAATGACCCTGCCTGCAAATAACATGCTGATGGCGTAGGTAAATTGGAATACAGAAGCGATATTGGCATACTCACTATTACTCCATCCAAATTTTTCTTCAAGCATTGGTTTGAGTAAACTCAAAACTTGTCGGTCGAGGTAATTAATGGTGGTGGCAAAAAATAAAAGCGAACAAATTGTCCATCTGTATTTCCCGATATTTTTCACCAACATTTTTATTGGGTTATAGTTTGAATCAATTGCAATGCAATGCGCGTTTCATTTTCAATAGCCGTAAAATCTCTTGCGTCCATCAATTTTTTGCTTATGAGTTTACTACCCATTCCCACAGCACAAACTCCGGACACGAACCATGCTTCCAGATTTTCTTTATTGATTTCTACTCCACCTGTTGGAATAAAATCTACAACAGGAAATAATTCTTTAATGGCGTTTACAAATGAAGGCCCCAATAAATTTCCCGGAAAAAGTTTTACCAATTGGCATCCTGCATTTTCTGCCACATGAATTTCGGTGGGAGTCATGCAGCCCGGAATCAAAAGTTTTTTATGATTATTGGCAGCAGCGCAAACTGCCGAATCAAAAACGGGACTGATTAAAAAATCGGCACCAGCTTCCATGAATGCATTTGCTTGTGCCGCGTTGCGAATTGTCCCTATGCTTAACAGCAAATCTTTCATGCTTTGGTTTCTTACTTCCACCATTGCTTTGAAATTTTTCTCCGCTGCTTCGCCACGATTAGTGAACTCAATTATTCGAATGCCTGCTGCATACAAAGCATTCATTACTCCGAGGCAAACGGTTACATCGCTATGATAAAATAGCGGCAACATTTTTTGTTGCTTTATTTTTTGAATGATGATTTCGTTTGGGTTCATGGGTTCGTGATATTATTTTTTACAGATGCTATAGTTTGATTCGTAGCGTCTCCTTTCTCTTTCATTTTTCCTACAGCCGCAGAACTTGCAAAATCAATAATTGTTTGCGGATGGTGCTGATTCAATATTCCGTAAATCAAACCAGCCATAAAGCAATCGCCACTTCCAACTTTGCTGATAATATGTTGCAAAGAAAATTCTTTTGATGAAGCAAAAACTTTATCGGAATGCAACACGCTGAAATAAGTTTCCGGCAACCTGAATGTATAAGCAACAGAATTTAGTTTAGGATACAATTGTTGCAGGTGATTCATACTTTTTTGCGCAGCTGCAGTTAATTCATCGCGCGATTTTCCTTCACTGTTTTCGAAATCGCTAGATATGTCGAGAAGTTTTTCTGCCGCCCAAATATTTCCCGTTACCACGTGGCAATAGGGCAATAATTTCGACATTACATCAACGGGGGGGGTACCATATTGCCAAAGTTTTGCGCGAAAATTTAAATCAACAGAAATGGTTAATCCTTTTGCCGAAGCGGCTCGTAAACCTTCTTCGCAAACGAGCGCAACACTTTCGTTCAGGCCAGGACTGATGGCACTAAAATGAAACCAGGTGCAATCATTTAATGCTTCGTCCCAATTTATAATTCCCGGTTTCAACTCTGAAAAAGATGAATTAGTGCGATCGTAAATTACATCGCTGTGTTTTAAATCGGCACTTGACGGCAAAAAATAAATTCCAATTCTTTTTCCAGAAATAAGAATAGAAGAGGTGTCAATATTTTTCTGTTTCAGTTCATGAATAATTTCATTGCTCAAATAATTATCGGGTAGCACTGTGCAATATTTTGCAGCCATATTCCATTTCGCAAGAGCGGTGGCCACATTCAATTCTGCGCCACCCAAATAAATTTCGGTTTTTGAATCGTGAATCCATTGCCCGTTTATTTCGGGCGATATTCTTAATAGCAGATCTCCGAACGAGAATACTTTTTGCATGCCTATTTTAATTCAGAAAGTGGAACCGCATCCATATCGGTAAACGCCTGATTTTCTCCTGCCATTGCCCAGATAAAACCATAGTTGGAAGTGCCGCAACCAAAATGCACCGACCACGGTGGAGAGATAACAACTTCGTGATTGGCAAGCACGAGATGCCGCGTTTCTTTTGGCTCACCCATAAAATGAAATGCGCGTTGCGATTGCTGCAAATCGAAATAGAAATAAACTTCTGTTCTGCGCGTGTGTGTATGCGGAGGCACAGAGTTCCAAACACTTCCTGCATCCAATAAAGTTAAGCCCATTACTAACTGACAACTTTTGATTCCGTCTTCATGTATGTATTTATAAATGGTGCGCAAATTGGCGGTGGCAGCATCACCTAATTTTATTGGCGTTGCATTTTCTTTACTCATTTTTTCATTGGGGAAAGTATGATGCGCAGTGGTCGACATCAAAAATAAATTTGCAGCATCGCCTTTTGATTTACTCTGAAAAGAAACCGACTTAGTTCCTTTGCCAAGATACAAAGCATCCAGTTTTTGCAATTCATACTGCACACCATCTGCTTCCACTATCGCCTCGCCACCCACATTAATAATACCCAGTTCTCTGCGTTGCAAAAAATACTCTGCTTTTAATTCTTCTTCACTCTGCAACATAACTTTCCGTTCTACTGGTTTTACGCCACCAACAATTACGCGGTCATTATGTGAATACACCAGTGTAATTTCATCGATCTTCATGCATTCAGAAACTAAAAAATTGGCGCGAAGCTCTTCGGTGTTCATCGCTTTTACTTCTCGCGGGCTTGATTGAAATCGTATTTCCATTCGCTTACATTTTATTTTAATTCCGTTTTACAGAAGGTGATTTCACTGCGCAAAATTTCGAACACACAAACAATTATCTTCCCATCCATCCGCCATCTACCGTCAGTGTAGTGCCATGAATATATTTGGCAGCATCTGATGCCAGAAATACCACAGCGCCTTGCAAATCTTCTGGCGTGCCCCATCTGCCCGCAGGAATTCGCGAAAGAATTGCGGCACTTCGTTCCTTATCATTTCGCAATGCTTCGGTATTATCAGTGATAATATAGCCGGGCGCAATGCCGTTTACGTTCACACCTTTCGCGGCCCATTCGTTTGCCAGCGCTTTAATTAAACTGGTCAATGCACCTTTGCTTGCTGAATAACCCGCCACATTTATACCACCTTGAAAACTTAAAAGTGAACAGGTGAAAATTATTTTTCCGTTTCCTCGCGCTATCATATTTTTTCCTATTTCTCGGGCCAAAATAAATGGAGCATCCAGATTAATAGAAATCACTTGGTCCCAATCTTCATTGGAATGTTCGGCTGCAGGCGCGCGCCTGATTGCACCTGCATTGTTTATTAAAATATCGATGATTGAATTTTCGAGGTTCACTTTTTGTATGAATGTGAGCAGCGATTCTCTGTCAGAAAAATCGGCAGCATACGCTTTGAAATTTCGGCCCAATGCTTTCACCTGCATTTCAATTTCGCTTCCCGATAATTCCAGCGAAGATGAAACACCAATGATATCGGCACCGGCTTCTGCCAAACCAATTGCCATGGCTTTGCCAATGCCTCGGCTGCAGCCGGTGACCAATGCAGTTTTGCCCGTAAGATTTAAACTTAGTGCCATTACTTATGCGAAATTGAAATGAGTATCAAAATGATAAAATAAAAAAATCTAATTACAAAATAGGATTCTTCGCGTGCAATATTAAACGAGTTTAACGGCTTGCCGTGCTAATAATCTCCATTGATTTTTTTCTTTTTCAAAAATCAGCAGCACTTTTAATTTGACTGTTGCAGTTTTTCCTCCGTCATTAGTTGCAGCTGTCAAAACATGGCGAACCACTGCGATATTGTGCGTAATAGAAATTGTTTGTTCTGTCAAATCAATCGTTACAAAATCAGATTTCCCGCTTACCAGATTTTCAATAAATTCTATTTTACTTTCAACTCTACCGCTGGAATGTCCGTAACTAAGGTTGTCAGAAGTAAGACGTTCAAGAGCTATCTTGTCGCCATATATCATGGCTTGCCGAATTTTTTCACCTACTTCAGAAACTGCTTTCTGATCTTTTGATTGCGCAAAAGATGACAATGAATTTGCAACTAACAGAATTATCAGGAATAAAAATTTCATACAGTAAATGTTTTATAGTTTGAACAGAATTTAGCTTTAATTTACTCAACGCCTTTTTTAGTCGGTATTACCTTTTGAATTGTTCCGTCAGCATTGTAGTAAAGATGATCCACGCATATCGATCGTCTATACCATTTCTTCAATCCTGACTTTTTAGCCTGGGGATTATTCTTAAAAAATAAATCAGAAGTATGATAAAAGAGATACCACTGCCCTTTGTATTCCGCAATGGAAGCGTGGTTTGTCCCGCTGTTTACCTTATCTAATATTACACCTTTATATTCAAAAGGGCCATACGGACTATCTCCCATACCGTAAAGAATTTTACCCTTACCAGAATAAGAAAGGTAATACTTGCCGTTGTATTTGTGCATCCACACAGCTTCAAAAAAATGCGGGGCTTTAATAAGTCTCACGCTATCATTAAAGGAAATCATGTCGTCATTCAATTTTACAATATTGATGTGGTTTTGACCAAATATCAGATACGGTGTTTTATCATAATCAATAAAAATAGTGGGATCAATGAGCGCACGATTAGCTTTCACGCCCTTTGTTTTTCTGGTAATGAGTGGTTTACCCAATGGATCTTTAAAAGGACCCGAAGGTTTGTCACATAAGGCAACTCCTATATAATCTCTGTCTGTAGGATAGTAGAAAAAATATTTACCGTTATAAAATTCACAATCCGGTGCCCATGCGTACTTCGATGCCCACTTTAAACTATCAAGGGATAAAACTACTCCGTGATCAAACCAGTTTTTCATGTCGGTCGTGGAAAACACATGCCAATCAATCATATTAAACCATTTGGCATCCTCCTTATCATGAGAAGCATATATGAATAACGTGTCATTAAAAACTCTAGCCGAGGGGTCAGCTGTATATAGTTGAGTTATGAACGGATTTTGGCTATAGCAAAAGCTTGAAACTAAGAGCGTAATTATTGTATTCCATAATAATTTCATTTTGGCTGAAGTAAATTGGTCAAATCAATATTACGTAATTGAAAATGAACATTTCTGCATGCGAGAATCTGGTGCTATAAAATAACATTCACTCCTTCTATCAACCAAAACATCTTTTCTTTGTTTAATAAACTATGTTAGGCTATCGTTTTTCAAAATACAATCCCAAAGATCAATCGAACTTTGACAGGCTGTTTGATGTATTCAAACAGCTGCTAACTTATACATCGGGTGATGTGGCGGAGGCTTTAAGTTGGCTTACGGAGTTAGATAAGGAGTATAAGCTGACTGATAAGAAATACGGTATAGGTGACTTCATTAATGAACTTCAAGAGCGCGGTTATATCAAAGATGAGCAAGTTGGTGAAGGAAATTTTTCAATGACTCCAAAGACCGAACAGAGTATTCGCCAGAGTGCTTTGGAGAAAATATTCGGCAAGCTAAAGCGCGGTAAGGTTGGCAATCACAAAACAAGACATACCGGTCAAGGCGATGAAATGAGCAGCGACATGCGAAACTATCAGTTTGGTGATTCGTTGGAACAAATTGCAATGCTCGAAAGTTTCCGTAACGCGCAAATTAATCACGGGATTGGTGAGTTTATGATGAGCGAAGATGATTTGCTGGTGCGCGAGAAGGAACACAAAACACAAACCAGCACGGTGCTGATGATTGATATTTCGCACAGCATGATTCTGTATGGCGAAGACCGCATTACACCCGCAAAAAATGTAGCGATGGCACTTGCTGAACTTATTAAACGAAAGTATCCGAAAGATACACTCGATATAATTGTGTTTGGCGATGATGCCTGGCAGATTGAAGTAAAAGATTTACCCTACCTGCAAGTGGGACCTTACCATACTAACACAGTGGCGGGATTGGAATTAGCAATGGATATTTTGCGCAGAAAGAAAAATGCCAACAAGCAGATATTTATGATTACCGATGGCAAGCCAAGCTGCATTCGCGAGAACGGACAGTATTATAAAAACAGTTTCGGGTTAGATAGAAAGATAGTGAACAAGTGTCTTCGACTGGCAGGTGCTGCGCGCAGATTGAAAATTCCTATCACCACATTTATGATTGCCACCGACCCTTATCTGCAAAGCTTTGTAGAAGAGTTTACAGAGGCTAACAGCGGCAAAGCATTTTACACCTCCCTTAAAGGATTGGGAGAATATCTGTTTGAAGATTTTGAACGAAATAAAAAAAGAAGAGTACGATGAGCAAGAGTAAAACATTCGGTGAACTGAAAAAGAGCGGTTACCAAAGCAAGAAGATTAAAGACGAGTTGAGAGATAATCTCATTCTGAAACTGAAAAAGAAAGAGAAAATATTTGAAGGCATCCTCGGCTACGAAGATACGGTAATACCCGATATAGAACGCGCCATTCTTTCGCGGCACAATATGAACCTGCTCGGTTTGCGCGGACAGGCGAAAACACGGATTGCCCGTCAAATGACAGAGTTGCTCGATGAATACATTCCCATTGTGCAAGGCAGCGAATTGAACGATGACCCTTTTCATCCGTTGTCGCGATATGCCAAGGATTTGATTGCAGAAAAGGGTGCTGAAACTCCCATTGAATGGCTCCACCGGAGTGAGCGCTATGCAGAAAAGCTGGCTACGCCCGATGTGAGCGTTGCCGATTTGATTGGCGATGTAGACCCCATTAAAGCAGCTAACTTGAAACTGAGCTATGCAGATGAGCGCGTGATTCATTTTGGCATGATACCACGTAGCAACCGGTGCATTTTTGTAATTAATGAGCTACCCGATTTGCAGGCACGTCTGCAAGTATCGCTGTTCAATATTTTGCAGGAAGGGGACATACAAATTCGTGGATTCAAGTTGCGTATTCCGTTAGATATTGAATTTATTTTTACGGCAAACCCGGAAGATTACACTAACCGTGGTAGCATTGTTACCCCGCTTAAAGACCGTATAGGCTCACAGATTCTTACGCATTATCCTAAGAGCGTTGCCATGGGTAAGGAAATTACGCAACAGGAGGCAAGGATAAATCCCTCGCAGAAACAGAAAGTGGAAGTAGGAGACTTGCTAAAAACACTCATTGAAATGATTGCGGTGGAAGCTCGCCAGAGTGAGTTTGTAGATTCCAAAAGTGGAGTAAGCGCACGTTTAACTATTTCGGCCTACGAAAACCTGGTTAGCACTGCCGAAAGAAGAATGCTGCTGAATGGTGAGGAAAATACTTTTGCACGAATTAGCGATTTATCTGGGGTAACATCTGCAATCAATGGTAAAATTGAATTGGTTTACGAAGGGGAGCAGGAAGGAGCTGCTATGGTATCGCAGGGTTTAATCGGCAAAGCCATTCGCAACCATTTTATTACTCTCTTTCCTGACCCTGGCAAACTGAAAAAGAAAAAACAGACGTCACCATATCAAAAGGTTCTGGACTGGTTTTCCGAAAACAATGAAGTGGATCTAATGCTGGACGATACAGACCAATTATATAAGCAGACCATCTCTACAATCCCTGCATTGGAAGAGTTACTGGGCCTGTTAAACGACCCAGATAAGCCTTTAGGAAATGATAGACATGTAATGAAAGAATTTATTCTCCATGCCCTTGCAGAACACTCGCAAATAGGTAAATCCTACCTTGAGCGCGGCATTCAATTTAAAGATCTGTTCGGTTCTGTATTCTCCACCAAAGATTTTGGAGAGGAAGAAGCTAATTAGAGGCCACAAAAGACCTGGGGTGGATTGAATCCATATTTACTAATTAAGGCATAAGTTTTATATAACCTTTAGGATTTGAATTACACTCTGTTAAAAAAATATTTGCCAGTGCTTTTATTACTGCTTAGATCTTTCTGTGTTGAAAAAAGATTTCAGCGAAAGCCTGACCGCCTGCTTTGAAGCGGGAACCCCATCATTTTATTAACTGGTTTTGTTGCTTTTGAATTTCCATTTCCAGTTCCTTATTTCGGGCATGTCTTCGCCATGCGTTTCGATATAGGTTTTGTGTTCAAGGAGTTTGTTGCGTATGTATTGTTTGGTGTAAGCGCCCCGCGAGCCGAGGTGCGGCAGACGGTCTATCACATCGCCCGCGAGATGAAAGCGGTCGAGGTCGTTCATCACCACCATGTCGAAGGGAGTGGTGGTAGTGCCTTTTTCTTTGTACCCGCGCACGTGCAGGTTTTTGTGGTTGGTTCTGCGATAGGTGAGGCGATGGATGAGCAGGGGATAGCCGTGAAAAGCAAAAATGAATTGTTTGTCTATAGTAAAGAGGGAATCGAAATCGACATCGCTTAAACCGTGCGGATGTTCGCTTTGGGGTTGAAGGGTCATAAGGTCTACCACGTTAATTACCCGTATTTTTAATTCGGGAAGATGCTCGCGCAATAGTTGAACGGCTGCAATGGTTTCGAGTGTAGGCACATCCCCCGCGCAAGCCATTACCACATCGGGTTCCTGTCCATCATCATTACTCGCCCATTCCCAGATACCAAGACCGGTGGTGCAATGTTTAACGGCAGACTCCATATCCATCCACTGAATTTCGGGTTGCTTGCCGGCAACGATTACATTGACATAGTTACGGCTACGAATACAATGGTCGGTAACGGAAAGCAGGGTATTGGCATCGGGAGGAAGATAGATGCGGGTGATGTCGGCTGTTTTGTTGGCCACCAAATCTAAAAAGCCGGGGTCCTGATGACTGTTGCCGTTGTGGTCTTGCCTCCACACATGCGAGGTAAGCAAATAATTTAAGGAAGCGATGGGCTCTCTCCAGGGTATATCGCGACATGCGTTAAGCCATTTAGCGTGTTGGTTAAACATGGAATCAACAATGTGAATGAAGGCTTCGTAGCAGGAAAATAAACCGTGCCTGCCGGTTAGTAAATATCCTTCGAGCCAGCCTTCGCAGAGGTGTTCGCTGAGCACTTCCATGACACGTCCATCAGGCGAAAGGTGGTCATCGCTTTTCCATATTTCTGCCGTGGTGGTTCTGCCTGTAATTTCAAAAAGCGATGAAAGGCGGTTAGAGGCTGTTTCATCAGGTCCGAATATTCTGAAATTTCGTTTGTCCCAATTCAGTTCAATGATGTCGCGCAGAAAAGCGCCCATGATGCGGGTTGATTCTGCCATGATGGTGCCCGGTTGCTTTACATCCACAGCATGTTTTCTGAAATCGGGCATCTTTAAATCATGCAGCAGCAATCCGCCATTGGCATGTGGGTTAGCGCCCATTCGCCTGTTGCCAACAGGTGCGAGTTCTGCCAATTCGGGAATCAATTTTCCGTTATCGTCAAAAAGCTCTTCGGGTTTATAGCTTTTCATCCATTGCTCCAGCATAGTAATATGGTCGGGCTTTGTTGCCATCTCAGCCAAAGGCACCTGATGTGCGCGCCATGTTCCTTCCACCTGAATGCCATCAACAATTTTAGGACCGGTCCAACCTTTGGGCGTGCGGAAAACAATCATAGGCCATTGCGGACGTTTGGTAAATCCGTTGGTGCGCGCTTCGGTTTGTATTTGTTTTATTTCTGCATGAATAGCGTCAAGCGTTTGTGCGAGAAGCTGATGCACCTTTTCGGGTTCATCGCCCTCCACGAAGTAAGGTTTATAACCGTAGCCGTAAAAAAGTTGTTCTAATTCTTCTTTTGGAATTCGTGCTAAGACAGTTGGCTCAGCAATTTTAAAACCGTTTAAATGCAGAACAGGAATAACTGCTCCATCATGCACCGGGTTTAAAAATTTATTCGAATGCCAGCTCGTGGCCAGCGCACCGGTTTCGGCTTCGCCATCGCCAATTACACAAGCCACCAACAAATCGGGATTATCGAAAACCGCACCATAAGCATGCACGAGTGAATAACCGAGTTCACCGCCTTCGTGAATTGAACCCGGTGTTTCAGGCGCCACATGACTTGGAATGCCACCGGGAAATGAAAACTGTTTGAAAAGTTTTTTCAGTCCCTCTTCATCTTCGGAAATATCGGGATATACTTCACTGTAGGTTCCTTCGAGATAAGTATTAGCCACTAAACCCGGCCCGCCATGACCAGGACCGGTAATGTAAATCATATTCAAATCGTGCTGTTTGATTAAACGATTTAAATGCACATACAAGAAGTTTAGACCGGGAGTTGTGCCCCAGTGTCCGAGTAAGCGGGGCTTAATGTGTTCAAGAGTCAATGGCTTTTTGAGTAGCGGATTATCATACAGATAAATTTGTCCAACTGATAAATAATTGGCTGCGCGCCAATACGCGTTCATCTTTTGAAGTAGTTCGGGCGTGAGCGGATTTGTATTTTTTGTGTCGGACATGTTTAGTTTTTACAGGGATAGTTCAATAAATCACAAACAGACCTTGCTATCATTAATTCTTCATTTGTTTTAATTACACGAACAGATACTTTGCTTGAATCGCTGGAAATAATCGTTTCATTCTTTTCGTTCGGAACTTCATCCAATTCAATTCCTAAAAACTGAAGCCCCAGACAAATACGTTCGCGAACTTCGGGGGCGTTCTCTCCTATACCTCCTGAAAATACCAGCGCATCTAAACCACCGAGTGCCGCGGCATAAGCGCCAATCCATTTTTTTGTTTGATAACAAAACAATTCCACCGCTTCGGCAGCGCGGTGGTCTGTGGTTTCATTTCGTAATAACTCCCGCATATCGGAGCTTGTTTCAGATATACCCAATAGACCTGATTCATGATTGATTAGATGGTTGAATTGCTTTGCTTTCAACTTTTCATTTTGCATTAGATACCAAGCCAGACAGGGGTCGAAGTCACCGGTGCGTGTTCCCATTACTAATCCGGAACTTGGTGTAAAACCCATACTGGTGTCTATGCAATAGCCATCTTTCACAGCAGCAATACTTGCACCATTGCCAAGGTGAGCTAAAATGATTTTGCCTTGTGCGGTTTCGTTTCCTACAACACTTCTAAATTCTTCCATCAAATAGGAATAGGAAAGCCCATGAAAACCGTAGCGTTGAATTCCTTGCTCACTAAATCT
>CAMBIM010000064.1 GCA_945867505.1 Chitinophaga pinensis | reverse complement strand
GGAGCGGCTTCGTTCTTAATCCAATCCATACCCGGTATTCCTTTAGTGCGCGGATTTTCAATTTCAAAACCTGCAGGTAGCATATCGGTAATAACAATGTTGTCGATATTGCGGCTGTAACTGTTTTCTAAAGTAAGTGCCACAATCACTAAATCGTTTTGTGTAAAGCTGTTGGAAGAAAATTGTCTGCCGTATCTATCATAAAAACGCTTACGCACTTTCAGGTAACTATCTTCTTCTTTAAACGACCCATCTTTAGTAATACCTTCACTTTGCCAGAAGTAATAGAGTTTGCCTGTGCCGCTTGTTGCAATTTCTGCATTACTTCCTCCTAATTGTTTTGAAGTCAATTTCAATGTAGCTCCATCGTTCTTTGCAATTTCTTCCCCATTCACTTTTATAGAAACAGAAAGATTACTGTTATTTGCCTGACGTGCAATTTTACCCAACGCCAAAAAACCAAAGGCACGTTCTTGTGTGCTGATGTATGTTCTCTTCTTCAATTCTTGGCTCACATGCTTTGCCATAGTGCCCACTTGCGGATTGTTTGGTTCTACTTCGAGAATTGCATTTAAGGCAATTCCTTCATCGCGCAGGTCGCTATAGAAAGAACCACCGGATTCTTTTACTGATACTTCACCGGTGAAACTGGTAGGCAATAATTCTTTGAACTTACTTCTATCACCCGCAATAGCATAAGCCGCGCTCAATAAATATTTGCTGTCAAGTGCAAGCACATCGGTGTTCTGCTTGTAATAATTCATCGTAGAAATTTGCGGCTTGCCTGCCAATGCCAAAACATAAAGCGAGTAGGCAACTTCCTTAGGCGCAATTTGTTTTTTCAAATTGCCATTGTAGTAATAGGTATAGAACTCACGCGTTTTTAATTTATTCGTGAGGTAGCTGTAAATATTATCCAAAAGTCCTTTATCTACATCAAAGCCCGACTTCTGCGCCTCTTGTAAAAAGTGTGCGGCATAAACTGTTGTCCACCAATTTTCGCCATGCTCATTATCCCACAACGTAACGGTACCATTATACAACTGGCGCATTTTTATTTTGCGAATAGCTTCCTGCACATTGTAGTTGGCATTGGCTTTTGCATTTTTATCAAACTTCATCAAGTCGGCTAAGTCACCAAAATATAATTGAGGGAAAGCCGCGCTGATAGTTTGTTCGGTGCAACCATGCGGATAATTGACCAACGCATACATCTGGTCGGCAATTTCCACCGCAGGATTATTACTGACGATGAGTTGATACTCTGCACTCGATGGAAGGAATTTATCTAAAGCAAATTTTACGGTCTTTGAATTACCTGCCAACAATGAACCGGCATCAGTAATCTTCTGCAACGAAGCTGGCGGGCGAACAGTAATATCTGTTTCATCTAAAAACTTTTCGTTGAGTGCGTTTACTTCTACGGTAATTTTTCCTGCATCAATTCTATTCTCTGCAACTATTTGAAATAGAGCTCTGCCTTCAGCATTTGCTTTGAGCGAAACACTTTGCGAATTGCTTCCTACAATTTTTATTGGACCCGAAACTTTTACAGTTGCCGTTGCACTGATAGAATTCTTTGTCGTGTTTGAAATAGTAACGGGCATGAGCACTGTATCGCGCGGAGAAAGAAAACGCGGAAGCGCGGTGCTAATCACAATTGGGTCAGATACTGTAATATCTATCTCATTACTACCGAAGGCAACATCTTTATATGCTATTGCCATTACGCGTAGTTGCCCACTAAACTGCGGCACATAAAAATCGAAATTGGCTTCGCCATTTCCATTCGCATCGGTAATGCCGCTCCAATACGAAACGAGTTTAACGCGTTTGTTTTGCAATGGATTGGTGCGTTTGCTCAAATCAAAACCATCGCCACCTGTTGAAGAAATTGTTCCTTTCAATTCAGGAAACAATAGCGGATACAAGTCGAATGAGTTTACTTCCAACGCACGTTTAGCATAGAAGAAATTATAAGGGTCGGGTGTTTTGTAATCGGTGAGTTGAAGAATTCCTTCATCCACCACTGCTAATGTTATCTTGCAATTAGGTGCGGCTTTCACGCGCACTTTTTGATGTGTGCGACTGCGCACAATCTTTTCTGCAAAAATTTCCACGTCCATATTTCTTGCTTTCTCTTCAATCGAAATGGATTTAAAACCATGCGCTACCGTCAATGGCATGTCGCTTTCTTCGTGCGGTTTAATTAACGTGGCAGTGATATATGTGTTAGGCAAATCTTCGCTATTCAACTTAAACGTAACTGAAGCAGCACGATTCTCCACATTCACATATTGATACTCCAGCACTTTATCGTTCTCTAAAGTAACGAGCATCTTCCCGTTGAACGGAGTTTTGAAAAGCACATTCGCGCTCTCGCCTACCACATAATTTTTCTTATCGGTTTCCATTTCCACATTGCCTTCGTTGCTCACTTCAAAGTTTCCTCCACCACTGTTTCCCCAATAGCCATAGCTGTAAAACTCTTTGTGCACAAACGTATTTACACCGGGCTTAGCAATACGAATTTCATACTGACCGGGTGTGCGCGGCACAAAGTTGAATAGCGTGGCTTCGCCACTCACCGTTACTTCCTGGTCAATAATTGTTTTGTCTTCGCGCTGACTTTCGTAGCGAAAATATTCGTAGCTCTTGCTCAACACCGTTCTGTATTCGTGCTTGATAATTTGTACGTGTGCCTTTGTACTCACCGGTTTTTCATCCTTGTTCAAGGCGAGCAAAGGAAAGTTCACCGGCTGATTTAGGGCACAGTAATAATTATCGTTGGCACCAATGCCATAGAAAACTTCTTGTGTAAAAACATCAATGATGCTTCTGCGGTTAACGGGTCTTCCTGTTTCATCAAATACCGTAGTGAAGAAATCTGCCTGTAAAATTCCACGATTGGTATAGTCTGCATTGGCAATGAAAGTCTCTTTGGCGTTTCCGTTTTCATCAAGCTTTCCTTCCTTGTTTATTTTATCGTAATTAGTTTCACGGTCAGCAAGCATGAAATCATACTTCGTATATTTTTCAGGTGAAAAATATTTTTCCTTCAATTGAGTTTCTACCTGATAGTTTCTGTTTGCCGCAGGCGGACCAAAGAAATTCATCGCGCTAATCGAAAGCGTGGTTGTTTCGCCCGGCTTTAAAAATTTCTTATCGATCGAAGAAGAAACCTTTATTCTATCGGGCATAAATTCTTCTATGTGCACATTCTTCGAAGCCAAGAGAATATCGTTGCTCGTATAAACTTCTAACGAATAATTTCCGGTAACAGCCGAAGGTGAAAGTTCAACTTGTGTTTCGAGAGAGCCTTCGTCATTCAATGTCTTCTTGAGCGTTTTCAATTCTTTGCCGTTAGGCAAAATGAATTTCATCTTTAATGGAATTTGACCTGTTGTTTTCCATTTCCAATCTCGCGCTATTACACTGAAATTTATTTTCTCCCCCGGTCTGTAAATATCGCGTTCTGAATAAACGAAAGCATCTAAGCCTGTAACGTTTTGTCGTTTACCGCCCACATCAAAGCGCGAAGTTTCTACGTGGGTAGAATTGAACGGCAAATAATTGAAGTCGCCATTATTGCGCGCAGTAATCATTGCGCTCTTGAAACCGCTGAACTCTTTTTTCTTCAAATCAATCGTTGCCACTCCATTGGCATCAGTTGTTGCAGTGCCAAGGGTTTGATTGTTGTTGCCAAACACGGTAATGTTCACACCGCTCAACGCCTCCGCAGTTTGAATGGAATTAGCAAACACTAAAACTTTATCGCTACTTTCTTTCGCCATCAAACCAATATCGGAAAGAGAAATCATGCGCGAATCGCTCAACCAGTAATCATCGGTGCTGGAAATATTGATGTGATAAATACCTTTTAAATCTTTCAGTTTGTCTTCTATATTAAATTTGAACAAGCGACTGTTGCCCAACCGCGGTAAATCTTTGGTCTCCATTACCTTGGTATAAATCACATCCCCAAACACCGCTTCGCTGTTGTAGCTATTGTTTTCTTCTCCCTCATAATATTCACCTTCGTAATTATTTTCATTTACATAATAACCGTGACGCTGTGCCGCGAGCAAATTGTTTTCGTAAATTTTTGAAATAGTAATCTTCACCTTCTTCACCGAAGAAATCCTCACTTCAATATTCTTCGCGCCTTTTGAAGAGAGATAAATTCCTTTTTTGTTGACTATAGAAATTTGCGGTTGCAGTTTACCGAAGGCAACGGTGCTAGAATATTCGTCTTTCAAGGTACCGCCAATTTTTCCTTTCATGCCTTTTTTCAATTTGAGTGTGTAACTTTTGGTTACATCAAATTCTTCGGAAGAAATCAGCAAACCTTCATTGGTCACTTCGGCAGTAAAATTCACTTTGGGTTCAAAGCTGATGAAGCTGTTTAGGTTTTCTGTCAATGGCGATTGACTCAAAAAAACTTTCACCGTGCCTTGTGAACCATCGTGTTCGCTCTCTACATTTTGCACACTCATGTTGAATGGAGAAGTGATAATCCGCGTAGTTTCAATAGCCTTGTCGGTTGGGTTTGTCCCGCGCTCGGGCAATAAGCCTTTTCCAATTTTCAATTTTGCTGTCAGGTCTTTGTCTTCCAGTTTTACATTCATCAGCGTGATGGAAATTTTAGAATCGACCGTTGTATTTTGAATACTAAAGTTGGCTGACGCCCCCTCAAGTTCTATCGAAAGCAAATCTTTCAGCTTTGCAGGATTAACTTTGTAGTTGAAATACAAATCAATTTGCGGAAAGGCGTTGCTAGCGTTGCCATCGTTTACATTCCACATGGCATTGGCATTTTGCAATTGCAGATATGGCGTATGAAAGTTCAAGGTTTCGCATTTACCCAAAGAATATTTTTTATTGAACTGCAAAATTTTGTTCGTTACCATTGCTTTGTAACTAACGGCAGGCGGCAATTCGTTCTCTGGAGAAAACACCAACTCGTTCGCATTCTCCCAACGAAAACGCCCTGCAATGGGCGGAGTAAATTCTACATATTCTGTAGAATCCCATTGGCTGAAAAGCGAATCGTCCACTAAGTTTTTATCGAATGTAAAGGTGAGATTACCAAGTGATGGAACTTCGTCTTTAGCATTGGTTTCAATTAGGTTTACTTTGTTTTTGTTGCAAGAAGCAAGCAAAAGCAGAGCAAAAAAAAGAACGGAAATTTTTGTAATACGCATGAGTTGGTGGTTTGTAATGGGGAAAAATAGAATACTAATCTAGGCTTGTAAGCGAAATTTTATTGTGGCTGTGGAGAAATATTTCTAAAAAATCTCATATAAGTTAAACCCACAACTGCTGCCTGCGTCTTTATTCCATTTTTTTTTAAAACACTACTAACTATTGTTTTATCTACCACATATTCGCGCTTAATGAAAAATGCTTTTTCTCTATTGTTCCTCTGCTTCTTTGTTTCACCAACATTTGCACAAACCAAACTTGACGGCTATATATTAGATGCTGATGACCATTCTCCATTAACCGGTGCTACCGTTAAACTAGTGCCACTTGCCGATTCATCGAACTGGCAAGGAAACGCTGCCGATGACAGCGGTAAATTCGAGTTTAGCAACCTTAGCAAAGGACTTTATGAGTTACAGATAACTTACATTGGCTATAAACTAACTGAGCAAAAAGTATTTGTGGGAGATGAAGACAAGCACCTTGGCACAGTAAACGTTACTAAAAGCTCTACTACTTTAAAGGATGTAAACGTGGTGGAAAATGCTGTGCGGGTTGAACAAAAGAATGATACCTCGGAATACAATGCTGCCGCTTTTAAAACCAATAAAGACGCTAACATAGAAGATTTAGTAACCAAAATGCCTGGCATTATCAGCGAAAATGGAACTATAAAAGCACAGGGCGAACAGGTAAAGAAAGTATTGATTGACGGAAAAGAATATTTTGGTGACGATGCACAATTGGCAATGAAAAATTTGCCATCAGATATTGTTGACCGTGTACAGGTGTTCGACCAAATGAGCGACCAATCATTCTTCACTGGTTTTGATGATGGCAACTCGCAAAAGGCAATGAACATTTTAACCAAGAAGGGTTCAAACAATGGTGTATTTGGTAAAGTGTATGCCGGTTATGGTTACTTAACTGATTCGCGTTATTCTGCCGGAGCAAACATCAACTACTTTAATGGCAACAGGCGTTTATCATTAATTGGTATGAGCAACAATGTGAACCTTCAAAATTTTTCTACACAAGATTTATTAGGCATTAGCGGTTCATCGGGTCAGCGTGGCGGACCAGGTGGTGGCATGGGCGGACCTGGAGGGGGAAGAGGCGGAAACAGAGGCGGAAGTGGTGGCGGTGGAAACTCTGCTGCAAATAGTTTTGTTGTTGGGCAAACCGGTGGTATTTCTACAATTCATTCGCTTGGTTTAAATTATACCGATGTATTGGGTAAGAAAAAGAACCTAAAACTTACCGGCAGTTATTTCTTTAACATGAGTAATAATATTAACGGTACTGATTTGAGCCGTCAGTATTTTAATGCTGGTGACAGCTTTACCTTTTATAAAGAAACCAATACCACTACTGTTAAGAATATGAACCACCGTGTAAACCTGCGGTTAGAGTATTTGATAGATTCAATGAACAACTTAGTTTTTACACCAAGATTAAACTATCAGCAAAACAACCAAACCAATATTATTGATGGGCAGAGTAGCGTAGCGCAGGAATTGTTGAGCCGCACGTTGAGTAATTACACTTCCAATAGTTCGGGATATAACGTTGCAGGCGATTTACTTTATCAGCATAAATTCAAAAAGTTGTATCGCACCTTATCATTAAATGTGGGAACAATCATCAACAACAAAAATGCTAATTCAACCCAAAATGCATTGAACTCTTTTCAAGACCTTAGCGATTCAGCTACTATTGACCAACAGGCAAAAACTATTGGCACCAGCTATAAATTAAATGGCAACATAACTTACACAGAGCCGGCAGGCAAAACAGGCATGGTGCAGTTGAGTTATGAACCTTCTTACACATGGAACAAGTCAGATAAAGAAACTTTCAACCGCGATACTGTTTTACAAACCTATTCGCTTCTAGATACTTCGCTCTCTAACAAATACGATAATGATTACATGACGCATAAGGCATCTGCCAGCTATCGTTTTAAAACTTCGCAGGTAAATTTAACCTTAGGTGTAAGCGGACAATACTCATTGCTTACTGGTGTAAGTGTTTTCCCTTATGCGTATAACACTAATCGCAGCTTCTATAATATTTTGCCGAATGCTATGTTCAATTACAAACTCAAAAACAAGGGCAATATCCGCATTATGTATCGCACTTCTACTAATCCCCCTACCATAACACAATTGCAAAGTGTAATTGACAACAGCAACCCTTTGTTGCTAAGCACAGGTAATCCGGATCTGAAGCAATCTTACAGCCATTTTATGATGGTGCGTTATGGTTTTACAAACCCAAAGAATGCGCAATCTTTCTTTGCCTTTGCATCGGCTAACTACACGCAAAACTATGTCGGTAACGCCACCTTCATTGCATCGGCTGATACACTGCTTAATAATTTGGCTACCCTAAGAGCCGGTTCGCAATTAACCAAGCCTGTAAACTTAAACGGCAGCTGGAACGCCAATAGCTTTTTTACTTACGGCTTACCCATTACAAAAATCAAAAGCAACCTGAACTTAAACGCAGGTTTTAGTTACATCCGCACACCAAGCATTATCAATAACCAAAGCAATTTTGCTAATACCTACAGTATAAATGGAGGTGTTACCATAGGCAGCAACATCAACGATAAGATTGATTTTACTTTAAGCTATATGGGAACATATAATATTGTAAAGAATACCCTGCAAACTTCTTCTAACAACAATTACTATCAGCATAATGCTAATCTTCGTTTTAACTGGCAGTTTTGGAAAGGCTTTGTATTTAATACCGGCTTACAGAATACACTTTATACCGGTGTTTCTCAAGGCTTCAACCAAAACATATTTTTGTGGAGTGCAGCACTTGGTTATAAATTCCTGAAAGATCAAAGTCTTGATGTTCGGGTGAGTGTAAACGATATTTTGAATCAGAATAGCGGTGTTAGCCGCACAGTTTCTGAAACATACTTGGAAGATTCAAAATCGCAGGTGCTGAAACGCTACATGTTACTTACTGTTACTTATACTATTAAATACAATAAGAAATCGAATTAAGAGAGAAGCCACTAATTGCACGAATTATTGTCTATTACTTTTTTCAATTTCTTTACGCCATCATTTATTCCTATGCAAAAAACATTTTTCCTTCTCGTTGCTCTTCTAACGCTTTCAATCCATTCTATTGCTCAAGATATTCGCAGTTTAAAATTGAATACCGATGTGACTATTGATGGGAACTGCGATGAATGGCCGCAGCCTTTTAATTTCTACAATGGAGAAACAAAACTACAATACCGCATTGCTAACGATACTTCAAACATCTACATCTGCTTTAAAGTAACCGACCAACAGGCGCAAATGAAGATGATGCGTGCGGGAATAAACGTTTGGATAGACCCAAAAGGAAAGAAGAAAGAATCTACCGGCATTCATTTCCCGATGAAACAAGACCGAAGTGCTACCGGTGAAACAGCTATGCCACCAAGCGAACAAAGCGCACAAATTCCCGGTCAGGCTTTACCTAAACATGATTTCAGAAATTTTAAAGCAAGAGCGGCAAGTAAACAAATTACTATGAAGGTGCAAGGCTTTGCTGGTGTGCCAGGTGAAGTTATTGGCATTAAAAATAGCACCGGAATACTTGCCGCTTTTAGTTGGGATACTTTAGATATTCTCTGCATTGAATACCAAATACCCATTGCTCTCGCTCTACAACATCCATTTACAGCAACGGATACTATAAAGCCTTTGGGTATTGGCTTTGTAGTAAATGCGTTAGAAGCTACTGCCAGTTGGGCGGGCAGTGACCGTCAAAGTAATTTTGGAGGAAACCAAAATGCCGACCAAAGCGCAGATATGAATAGCGGCTTTAACGATAGAATAGGCACCATGAACCGCACACCCCGTGCCGGTGAAACAAGCGGCAACGATAGTTACCATGTAAACTCGGGTTACAACGAGTTGGCGCAACAGCGGAGTGTGTGGTCTAAGTTATTGCTTCATTTTTAGTTTTCTGCAAACAACAATTTCGGCTTTGTTATTCTGATGGTGTTTTATGAATCATTTAAAAATGTATGCGCGTATTACAGTGCATATATTATTCATAAAAACAAACTCATGAAAAAAGTCTCTCTTCTATTATCCTTCTCTGCGGTTATTCTTTTTGCTAATGCCGGTGCTAACAAAACTTCGCTTAACGCAAAAATTGACGGATGTAAATTCGATTTGAAAAAGAATAGCAAATATGTAGCTCAACTTAGCCCAGATGGCAAAACTGCTATAGTTACTTTTTTAGGTAACGATATTCACGACCAACAAGGCAAACCACACGCACAAAAACTGAATGTAGAATATGCACTAAGCGATGCTGGTGAAGCAATAGTAAAAAGTGTTGTGTTGGAGTTTAACGAACAAAAGTTTTACAACATGCCAGGGTCATCTCTTCCGAATGTTTCTAAAGTTGAATTCAGCAAAGACAAGAAGAGTTTAGTGCTTACCGCCAACTTTGATTGCAAAGTGCAAAAGCCGCAAACATCAGAAATGTTTGAAGGTATTATAGGAATACAAGGGAGCATAGAAAACATTAAGGTAGATGTATCTCCCTCAGATATGGCTACTATTAACGAATAACCTTATTTAAATTATTAGAAGAGCTTCTTGTTATGAGCGGGAAGCTCTTCTTTTCACTATTGCTACACAATATTTATTACCAATAAAAATCAAACAAACTAAATCATGACAAAATCAACTGCCTTTGCAATGCTTTCAGCTATTGCACTTTTAACTCAATCATTTAAACCTGCTGAAAATGTTCAACAACCGATTAACGCACAAGTAGGCGGAGAAACTTTTGTGCTGAATGAAAGCAACAATTACTCGGCACAATTAACCGGTGGCAAAACCGCGGTTCTTTCTTTTGATGGAGCTACACCGGGACAAAAAATAAATGTAGAGTATAAGATTAACGAGGTAGGCGATATTCTGGTTAAAGGTATTTCGTATGAATTAGATGGAAAGAAATTTCAAAGCGTACTGGAAGCAACTTCTATGAACGTAAGCAAATTTGAATGGAGCAGCGACAAGAAGAGTTTTGTGCTTAGTGCCGCTTTTGATTGCAAAGCACAATCGGAAGGTGCGTTTCAAGCTAATGATGCTGCTGTTGCTATTAAAGGAAGTATCCAAGACGTAGTGGTAAAAGTATCTTCATCAGATATGGCTACTGTAAGCGAATAATCGTTCGCTATAAATTTTAGAAAGGCTTTCTGTTATGAGCAGGAGGCCTTTTCTTTTTATACTAAGGCGGTTAGAAAAAGTTTAAAAAATAATCGTGAAAGTAATTTTACATTTTTGCCTCATGAATTTGAAAGATAGAAAGTTTGAAAGCGAGTTTAAGTTCCGCACCTCGCGCAGCAGTGGTGCTGGAGGACAGCATGTAAACACCACCGAAACAAAAGTGGAGTTAGTTTTTGATGTAGATGCTTCTGCTATGCTGAATGTTGATGAAAAAGAAAGATTTACAAAAAAATGGCATACACGGATTAACGATGAAGGTGAATTTAAAATATGCAGTAGTCAACACCGCTCGCAATCCAGCAATAAGGAGCATGTAATAAAGAAGTTCTATTTAATGCTGGAGAAGGCAATGAAAAAAGAAAAGAAAAGAATTGCAACCAAAGTTCCTGCTGCGGTTAAAGCCGATATTCTTAAAAACAAGAAACTGCATTCAAAGAAAAAGGCGGATAGAAAGTTTAGTAAGAAGGAATTAATATAAATAATGCAACGTCACTGCGTGGAACGAGGCTCAGTGAGTGACGAGACAATCTACAGATTCAATCAGGGAGATTGCTTAGCGGAGACTTGTAATAATGACATGGTGTATAAAATAAAGCCTCCCGATAAATTGGGAGGCACTTCACACCAACATTAGACTCACGGTATATTTCCTAAATGGCCATTGCCACCACTTCAATAGTTGCCTTGATTTCAACTTTCGCTTTTACAGAATTTGAAATCAAACAGGCGGATTCTGATTTTTGAAGAATGCGTTCTGTACGTTCTCTGTCTTTCTCCTCATGTATAAATACAAGCAGATTAAGTTCAACGCGTGTCATTAAAAACTTTCCGTCAATCTGTTCCAGAATTCCTTTGCTTTCTAGTTTGAAAGAAGCAAAATTGAGTTTGGAGTTTTCGGCTATAGAGAGAAAAGTTGTCATTAAGCAACTTGCAACTGCCGCAGTAAACAAATGTTCAGGCGACCAAATCCCTTCCATTCCTTTTGGAAAGTTAGGAGGTGTGGCTACTTCAATAGTGCTATTTAATTCCGGTGATCTCATTGTTCCTTTGCGGTCACTGTTCCATTCTATGTTTACATTATAGGCATGTGGTTCCATTATTATTGTTTTAGTGTTTCTGAATATTTACCAGTAAAGCTTCTTTTTCTATAAAGCCTGTATTTCTCCAAACAGACTGTTTGTTCTTATAAAGCAGTAGCGTTGGCAACGCATCAATCTTTAGTGATTTAGCAAGTGCCTGATTTTTGTCTGCATCAATACGAACAATAACGAGCGAGTCAACCATTTCGGTTTTCATTGCTTCAAGGTATGGAGCCATTTTTTTGCAGGGACCGCACCAGGTGGCATAAAAATCAATCAATACTTTTTTGTCGGTATTCAAAAGCTGTTCAAATTCGGCAGCGGTCATACCGGATATATTTACATTCTCTTCGGGAAGGTTTGCTGCGCGCCATTTTATAATACCGCCATCTAATTCATAAACAGATTTAAAACCCATTGACCGCATTTTCTCAGCAGCAGAATGACTTCTGCCTCCGCTAAGGCAATACACAAAAACAGGATTCTCCTTGCTTAATTCACTAATACCTGTTTCAAAATTGCTACCGTTCCAATCCATATTTTTAGCGTTTCGCAGGTGTCCGTTGCCGAACTCGTCAGGCGTGCGCACATCAATAACCGGTGCAGCTGGCAACTCATTTACTTTTTCTGCAAATGCAGATGCATCTAAATTGTAGTTGTTGTTTTGCGAGTTGCCTGAACAACTGTTCATTACCAGCAGAACTATCAGCGAAAAAAAAAGAGAAGTCTTTTTCATGTTTAAGAATGTTGTTGAATAACCTGGTTAAGAAATTCTGCCGGCACTACACCGCTTTGCCGCCATTTTATTTGTCCTTTCTTAAAAAGAATAAGTGTGGGCACTCCCTGAATTTGATAGGCAGAGGACACCTGCGGGTTTTTATCTACATCAATTTTTATGATGCGCGCTTTGTCACCTATTTTAGAGGCAAGCTCTTTTAGTATAGGTGCCATCATTTTACATGGTCCGCACCACTCTGCTGAAAAATCTACCAGCACCGGAGTGTCGGAATTAATCAACTCCGAAAATGAATTTGCTTTATCTGTTGTTTCCATATTAGTTTGATTTTATTTCTTCAAATTCTACTTCATCTGTTTTAGTTGATTTCTTTTTTACTGCAGGCACTGCACAACCCTGAGCTCCGCAACATCCTGTGTTTGTTACTGCCTGAAAAAGGAAAAATGCGCTAAAGAATCCCATCATAGGGTCGTGAAGCTGGAATGCCTGGACGGCTATTGCCCCACCTATGAATAAGCGCAACAAGCGCATAAAGTTCCAGTTCGTTAATAAAGTTTGTTTGAGAGTTTCCATTGTTTATGTTTTGCTGCTGCAAAGTTCGCTGGCTTCATTTACCAGTGCGGAACATTTGTTACAGAGCTTATTAGTTCAGCTTACT
>CAMBIM010000063.1 GCA_945867505.1 Chitinophaga pinensis | reverse complement strand
CCCCTATAAAATTGATAGCTTCAAAATTCTTACCTGTCATCTTTTCTACATACATCAACAACCAACGCGCGTTTAAACCAACTCCTTCCAATACCGAACGCATCATGTGTGTTCGGTTATGGTTCAAAGAAAGATTATAAAACCCTCCGCGCACCGAATGGTCATCAACCGGTGAACGTTCGCCATAAAGCCATGGAAGAAAATAAAGCCCATCGCTTCCAGCAGGAACGTTTGCAGCAATTGCATCTACCATTTTATAAAAATCTTTTGGCGCAGCACCGGTGTTTAATTCATCTGCGTGATACAACAGATTATTTTTTATAAAGTTCAAACAATTACCCGCGCTCTCTTGTTCATTAGCAATTAGGTAACGACCAGGTAAAGCCGAAGGAATAGTTCCCATATTGTGAAACATATCCGTCTTCTTAAAAGGAACGTGGCAAAGCAACCATGATGAAGTTCCTATATAAAAATGCCCTTCAAAATCTTTAACCGCACCGGAACCGATAGCCGCACTTTGCAAATCTGGGGTACCCGAAATAACTTTTACATCCCTATTCAAATTAAATTCTTCGGCAACTTCTTTGGTAATATTTGCAAGCACCGAATTGGTAGGCACCAAATCCGGCAATTTACTTTTATCAATACCTGTGAGGTTAATTAAACCATCATGATAGGCAATGTTATTGATGTCACGATTATCGGTTAACCAATACATCAGTATAGAATCAAAAGAAGCGGCAAATCTACCAGTGAGCCATAAATTCAAATAATCTTTTGGTTCTAGAAATTTATACGTCTGCTCATAAATCTTTGGCAGCTTATTTTTAATGTAAAGAATATGCGCAATAGAATCTTTGCCAGATTTAGCTGGTCCACCACCAGTTAAGCGAATCCACTGCAAAATTTTTCCCACTCCATAACCTTCAACTCGAATAGGTCCGTATGTTAGTTTCTTTACAAACTCTGCTCCGCGTGTGTCCATCCAAATTACAGAGTCCATCAAGTCCTTTCCATTCTTATCTACACAAACAGTACCGCTCCATTGTGCGGTGCAGTTAATGGCTACAATTCTTTTTGTATCAACTTGTGTAGTCGCAATAAGTTTTTTGTAGCAACTCTTAATAGCGTTTGTCCAATCCGAAGGTCTTTGTTCTGCTCCGCCACCATCGTATAAAAGCAAGGGAACTTCCTGAAATTCGTATCCAATACATTTTCCTTTTTCATCGAACAAAGCCACCTTGGGTCCCGATGTGCCAAGGTCGATAGTAAGAACAATAGCCGACATAAAATGCTGATTTTATTTTTAGTAGCACGAATGTAGAAGATTGTTGTTCTTCTTTATAAAATTCATATTTGCTTTATCACTCAAATTTGAAACTGCCTTTATGCTTATCACAAAACCTGAACCTACAGAATTTGCTTCCTACTACGGCAAATACATTAACCAAGTAGAAGGCAATGATTTGCTTGACGCATTAGAAGAAAATGCAAAATCGTTTTCCGCTTTTATTAAAACCATATCTGTAGAAAAACTTGATTACCGCTATGCCGAAGGTAAATGGACGATTAAAGAAATTATTGTTCACCTGGCCGATGCGGAAAGAATATTTGCCTACCGCGCCCTGCGTTTTGCGCGTAAAGACAAAACTCCTCTTGCCGGTTTTGAAGAAAACAATTACGTGCCGGAAAGCAATACAGCTAACCAAAGCGCAGAGCAACTACTAGAAGAATTTAATGCTGTTCGCAAAGCCAGCATTGCACTGTATAAAAGTTTTACAGCAGAAATGAGTCTACGAGCCGGTGCAGCTAATGGCAATGAAATTTCTGTTCGTGCTTTGGGGTTTATTATGGTTGGTCATGTTGTTCATCATCAACAAACTATTGTTGAACGTTATTTAAAATGAATTTTAAGCAACTGTTATGTTTATTTAATTTGCATCACAATTTATTGCACCGTAATGATTAAACATTTATCCATTCTCTTTAGTGCCTTATCTATTTTAACAGCCTGTGAAGATAGCCCTCCAGCAAGAGTAATGCCCAAAGGAAAGAAACCCATTATTGCCGAAAAAGCATTCCCGAAAGATAAAGAATTACCTATTGATATTCCGCCTCCACCTGCTCCTTATACAGGCCCTAGAAAACTCTGCTTTGAAATGCAGTTAGGCGAGAACACCAACGAAATGACGCGCATGCAATTTATTTTGGATGACAACGACAGCATTCGCGGTAGCCTAGATTACTCGTATGCAGACCGGTTGCCTATACATGGAACTATTGAAGGCATAAAAGAAGGTACGTTTATAGAACTTGTCTATTCGTATGTAGATGGCGGGGTTAGAAAAAAGGAACAACTCGTTCTTAAATTAGAAGACAATAAACTGTATAAAAAGACAGGAGCAATGGTAGAAGAAAACGGATTTATGGTTCTTGAAAATCCGCTTATTGCTTCGCTTCAGCTATTCCTGATGAAAGTAAACTGCAAGTAGATTTTACTTCTTGCTAAACGTTTTCAAATCGCTCATCAACTGGTTGGCAATGTTATCTGCTGTAGTTTCTGAATTACTTTCAGAATAAATACGAATAATAGGTTCGGTGTTAGACCTGCGCACATGCACCCATTCGTTTTCAAAATCAATTTTTACTCCGTCAATTGTATTAACCGGATATTTAGAGTATTTCTTTTCTACCTCATCAAACAGTTTATCAATGTTTACCGATAAATCGAGGTCTATTTTCTTTTTAGCCATGTAATAGCTCGGATACTTGGAGCGCAACAAAGATGTTGACTTGCCAAACTTAGCCAAGTGCGAAAGGAATAAAGCTATACCGACCATAGCATCGCGACCATAGTGCAATTCAGGGTAAATAATTCCTCCGTTGCCTTCGCCACCAATTACGGCTTTCACTTCTTTCATTTTCTCCACCACATTCACCTCACCAACTGCCGAAGCAAAATATTCACCCCCCAACTTTTTAGTTACATCGCTTAAAGCGCGGGTAGATGAAAGGTTAGAAACTGTATTGCCTTTCTTCTTACTCAAAATATAATCTGCAACTGCAACGAGTGTATATTCTTCGCCAAACATATTTCCATCTTCGCAAACAAGCGCAAGGCGATCAACATCAGGGTCAACAGAAATACCTAAATCGGCATTTTGCTTTTTTACTGTAACCGAAAGTTCGTTTAAATTTTCTGGAAGCGGCTCCGGATTGTGGGGAAAGTTTCCGTTTGGCTCGCAGAATATTTCTGTTACCTGCTCTACACCCAATGCTTTAAGCAATTTAGGCAGCGCAATACCACCGGTAGAGTTTACACAGTCAATTACTATTTTAAAGTTCCTTTGCTTAATGGCTTCTACGTCTACCATTTTAAGTTTAAGAATCTTTTCAATGTGCTTATCTATATAAGTATTATCAGTAGAATAAGAGCCAATAGAGTTTACATCTTCAAATTCAATGGTTTTATCTTCGGCAATGCGCAGCAGCTCCTCTCCCGCTTTGGCAGAAATAAATTCTCCGTGGCTGTTCAACAATTTTAAAGCGTTCCATTGTTTAGGATTATGCGAAGCAGTAATAATAATTCCACCACCAGCTTTTTCTTCATGCACTGCTATTTCAACGGTGGGTGTTGTAGACAAACCAAGGTCAACTACATCAATTCCAATTGACATGAGCGAGCCAACTACAATATTGTTGACCATTTCGCCACTCACGCGTGCATCACGACCAACTACAATTTTGCGATTGCCTTCGTTATTCTTTACCCACTCGCCAAAGGCAAGCGTAAACTTCATAATATCAATAGGTGTAAGGTTTGCACCGGGAAAACCACCAATAGTACCACGTATTCCGGAAATAGATTTTATTAGAGACAAAGCGTACGTTTTTATTTTGGGAGCGCAAATGTATAAATTTCGACTTTTTAGAAAAGGTAACCACACAACACTTATACACAAAACACCGAAAATGTCAGATAAAAACTGGTTTGAACAATGGTTCGACTCACCTTACTATCATATACTTTATGCTAACCGCAGCGAAGCAGAGGCTGAATTATTTATTCAGAAAATTTCTACCCGCTTAAATATTGCTGCCGGTGCCAAAGTGTTAGATGTGGCTTGTGGTAAAGGCCGACATTCAAAAACATTAGCCAAACTTGGTTTTGATGTAACGGGTATAGATTTATCGCCCAACAGTATAACCGAAGCGCGAAAGTTTAACGGCGAAAACATGCGCTTTGATGTATGGGATATGCGAAAAACTTACAAAGCAAACGAGTTTGACTTTATGTTTAACCTGTTCAGCAGCTTTGGATATTTTGATGATGACCGCGATGATTACGCGTGCATCAACGGTTTTTACGAGAACTTAAAACCAAACGGAACATTGGTTTTAGATTATATCAATAGCGAATGTGCGGTAAAAACGATGAAGCCGAGAGAGATAATACAACGCGGAGAAATTCAATTCCATATTCAAAAGAAACTGGAGAAAGGTTTTATTAAGAAGAAGATTGAGTTTTTAGCAGACGGAGAAAATTATGCGTTTGAAGAACAACTAAAAATTATCAATCAATTTAAGTTTACATTAATGCTGGAACAATCGGGTTTTGAATTGCAATATATTTTTGGCGATTATCAATTGAATAAATTCGATGCGGCTAATTCTCCACGCTTAATATTTGTAGCTGTAAAAAAATGATAGAAACTCTTCGACATGTAGACCATCAACTGTTTCAGTTTATTAATCAAACAATAGCTAATCCAGTTTTAGATATTGTTTGCCCGGTACTTCGCTCAAAAAATTTTCTGTTTCTGTTTTATGGTTTGCTGGCATTAGGTATTTATCGTTTATATCCTAGACACTTTTTTGTTATAGTTATTGGTGGTGCGCTTACATTTGCCTTAACCGACCAACTATCCGCTCACGTTATTAAAGCAATTATTCACCGGTTACGCCCTTGTAATAACCCGGAGGTTCACGCCCGTCTTCTTTTAGTGCATTGCGGCAATGGTTTTAGTTTTGTATCGGCTCATGCGGCAAATAGTTTTGGTATGGCAGCTTTTATTTCCTGCTTGCCCAAAAGAAGAAAACAAAGCATTTTAGCTTTAGGCACTTGGGCAACATTAGTAGCCTTTTCGCAAGTATATGTGGGCGTTCACTTTCCTGCCGATGTTATTGGTGGGGCTATTTTAGGAGTGCTGGTTGGTGTTACCGTTGGCTTAGCCTGGCAAAGAATAATGGCTAAGCATTCTTAGCAATTGATTTACGACCTTTTCTCATGCGCGTGGTTTTATCTGCGTAATCTTTGCTCATTACGCTAATATTGCCATCTACTTCCAGCACCGCCAAATCAACTTCTGCAATGGTTTCTACTCCATGTTCTCTTACCGCTGAGCGTAGTTCTTCCAAACTCAACATTGACTCTTCTAAATTATGTTCCAGCACTTTGCCTTGATAGATAAGCAACAAAGAATGCCCCTGCACCGCATTGCTGAACTTTGGAAATCGCCTCAACAACCATTTAAAAACGTAATTGATAACGAACAAACCAGTTGCGGCAGCCATGCCGCCAATAAGCGAAGTATCTGGCCCTACCATTGCATTCTGCACACTATTGCTTATGAGCAGAATAAAAACCAAATCAACCACACTTAGCTGCGCTAATTCTTTTTTACCAAACAAGCGGATAGCGAAAACGATGAAAACATAAATAGTTATGCTTTTTAAAGAAATTAAAAGCACTTGTGTAAGATTAAAATCCATTGTTTTTTTACTACCTGTTGTTATCTTCTTACTAATTAAAATTCTTAATCCAATAATCGGTGCAAGCCAAACGCCAAACAAACTTTGCATTGCTGGTATCGCCTTGTTTGTATTGCTCTACTACTTGTTTTAGTTTATCCTGTTTAAGCCAATCAAATTTTTTGTAATCAATATCTAACAAAAACTTTAACGGACCATTCAGCCATTGCACTTCACCGGGAGTAACAAAACCTTTTTTGTCTTTGCGTTCGGCAATTGCTTTGGGCAATATGGGTCGCAATGCTTCGCGGAGAATGTATTTTGTTTCTGCTTTATCGTTAATGCGGTCTTGGCGCAAAAGTGTAAAAGCAAACTCTACCAACCGGTGGTCTAAGAATGGAACTCTTGATTCTAAAGAAAAAGCCATGCTGTTTCTATCTTCATAATGCAAGAGCGTTTGCAAGGTGGAGTTCATTAATAAATGATAAAGGAAGTTGTTGAAATTATCACCGGTGACATTTGAAAACTCAATATCCTCTACGCCATCGCTTTTCAAATACTTATTCAGCCTGCCATACTCGGCATTGTAAACACTTTGCTCGTTGCTCACTGAACAGAAAATACTTTTCTTAATAATATCATTCCGTTTCACTTTTCCATAATTCTCCATCTGGACATGCGCATCTAATAAATGTTTCGCTTTCTTAAACTTAAATCCGCACAAATCCTGACCAATTAATCGATAGAAAGAATGCAGGTAACCACCTAAGTATTCATCGGAACCCTGTCCGTCAAGCGCTACGGTTACGCCTTCGCTCTTGGCTAATTGCATTAAAAAGTATTGCGAAATAAAACTTGAACCGAGCAAAGGAATATCGCTATGGTATGCCGTGCGGTGAAAGCTATCTCCTATCTGCTGATCGGTTGGTGAGAAATAATGCGGTTGAATATTGGGATACTTCTTTACTACTTCATAAACAAAAGGACGTTCATCTACATCATTTTCATAATAAATACTGAACGATTTAATTTTAGAATCGGGGAACAAAGTAGAATACATAGAGGCAATGGCAGAAGAATCTAAACCACCACTTAAGCAAGTGCCGTTTTGCACATCGCTGCGCGAATGCAATTGAATAGAATCTTTAAACAGCGAATAGAATTTCTCTTTCTTATCCTCCCATCTTAAGGTGGAAAGTGGTTGCGTGAAATCTATATCCCAATATTTGTTGATTGTAATTTTACGGTTCTGCCAAACCAGATTATGCCCTGGTTGCAGGGACTTAATCATGGTGTAAAAAGTTTCATCTTTATAAACCGCCCACACCATTTGCAAGCCGCGGTTAAACTGCTCAATGTTTAAGTCTTTCTTAAACACCGGAACTTCTTTTAATGCCTTGTATTCTGAACCAAAGTAAAAGCCTTCGCCAAAGTTGATGTAATAGAAGGGCTTAATACCGAACCGGTCGCGCGAGCAGAAAAGTTTCTTTTTAGTTTTATCCCACAAAGCAAACGACCACATGCCCATAAACTGCTTTACACAGTCTTCGCCCCAATATTTGTAGGCCGCACAAATAACTTCGCTATCACCATGAGTTCTAAAGGCAAAGCCTTTCTTCTTTAGCTCTGCTTTTACTTCTATATAGTTATAGATTTCACCATTAAACACTAGGACTACATCCTGATATTCAAACGGCTGATTGGCTTCGTCAGAAAGGTCGATAATTTTTAAACGGTTATGACCAAGTGCAACAACTTCATCAGTATAAACATTTGTTGCTTCGGGCCCGCGATGTAGAATTTTATCGAGCATTTTATGCGTTAGCTCACGCTTTACATCTTCGTTAAATCTTGCATTTATAAAACCGGAAATTCCACACATGAAGTATTTTGAATTTTGCTTCTCCGCAGGGTCCCAAGGCGGAGACCCTGCGGGGAAAAGTTCAATCTAAAATCCCAAATCTAAAATTCAAAATGACTAATACCTGTCTCCGTCTAACAAATTTCCTAATCCGCCTAACACACTTCCTTCTTCTTTTCTGCCACCAGTTTGCGGAGCGTACTGATAAATGCGTGAAGCCAGACGGGAAATTGGGAGCGTTTGCAACCAAACTTTACCCGGTCCGCGTAACACAGCAAAGAAAACTCCTTCGCCACCAAAGATCGTGTTCTTAATTCCGCCAATCATTTGAATATCGAAATCGATATCTTTTGTATAAGCAACAATGCAACCGGTATCAATGTGCAATACTTCACCAGCCGCCAGTTCGCGTTCAATAATGTGACCACCGGCATGAACAAATGCCAAACCATCGCCTTCTAACTTCTCCATAATAAAACCTTCGCCACCAAACAAACCGGTGCCCAAACGTTTTTGAAAGTTAATTCCAATGCTTACGCCTTTTGCCGCGCAGAGGAAAGCATCTTTCTGACAAATTACTTTACCGCCAAGTTGCTGCAAATCGAGCGGTATAATTTTACCTGGATATGGCGAAGCAAATGCTACGCGCGCTTTGCCGGTACCCATGTGCGAGAAAGCTGTCATAAACAAACTTTCACCCGTTAATAATCTTTTGCCTGCACCAAGTAGTTTACCCATTAATCCGCCACCGTTGCTATTGCTTCCATCGCCAAAGATGGTTTGCATTTGCACGGCCTGGTCTTTGTACATAAAAGCACCAGCTTCTGCCATTACGGTTTCCTGCGGGTCTAATTCAATTTCCACGCATTGCATTTCTTCGCCAAAAATGCGGTAGTCAATTTCGTGATTACTTCTCATGTTTAGTTTTTGTTTTAATTATAAATACGAATGTAGAAATGCAGACGAAGTGCAGGTATTAATATTTTGTAAAGAAGTGCATAAATCAAATTTGCGGAACGCGAAAGATACCGCACAGAGAGTAAAGAAGAAGCTTATGGTTCTAAACATAGTTGTAGGTGCTTAGCTTTTCTTCCGCAACTCATCCAACAGTTCAATCTGTTTTTTCTGAATTTCGAAAAGGTTTTTCATGTTCAGTTGCAGATTTTTTATTTCCATTTCTGCTTTGAGGTTAATCAGGTAATCGTTCTGCGAGCGCTGGCGGTCTTTTAGCTCTTTACGATTCTGGCTCATCATAATAATAGGTGCTTGAATAGCGGCAATGGAGGAAAGAATCAAGTTCATTAAAATAAATGGATAGGGGTCGAAAGCTTTTTGTGCCAGAACAACAGAGTTAATTACTATCCATGCAAACAAAATAACAAAAAACACAATGATAAAAGCCCAGCTTCCGCCAAACTTGGCAACCTTATCAGAAAGCTTATCCCCAAGTGTTGTTTCTTTATCCTGCCCTTGCATGAGCACTTGCGTCAATAATTCATCATCATCAATATTCTCGGCAAAAAAATCATTGATTTTATCAATGTCGTATTCAGTGGAGTGAATAAGTTTATGTAGTTGATCTTTTCTGTTCCCCATAATTTATAAGTCGTTCTTGGAGAAGTTAAGCGGCAAAATATCTTTTACCGTGGCTACCGCATAAACTTCACCCTCCTCTCCCATCAGCAGTATTTCGATGTTCTGATTGAAGCGGGTTTCATATTCTAACAAACGCTGGCGACAAACACCACAGGGAGCCACCGGCTGTTTTATAATTTGTTTTCCGCTTTTTATTGTAATGGCAATTTTACTGATAGCCACATCGGGATACAATGCCGAGGCCGCACTCAAAGCGGTACCCTCCGCGCAAATTCCAACAGGAAAAGCAGCGTTCTCCTGATTCGTACCGGTAACCGTTTTGCCGTTAGACAACAACACTGTTGCTGCTACTCTAAAGTTAGAGTAAGGAGCATAAGCATCTTTCAGTGCATTCTTTGCGGCAACAAAAAGCGTTGCATCTTCTTTTGAAAGTTCGTTTACCGTATCAAACACACGGAGCGTAAATTTCAGTTCGCGTTCTTTCATACGTTCAGGTTTTAACGAGGGAATTTGAAAACATCCTTCAATTTATTCTCGGCTTCTTTCTTGGCTTTGTCCGCAGCTTCTTTGGCGCGTTGTTCAGCTTCTTTCTTTGCTTTATCCACGGCTTGCTTAGCCTGATCTTCGGCTTGCTTTTTCAACTCTTCCGTTTTCGCCTTTACTTCCTCTTCGACTTTCTTCTTTAAATCTTCAACCGCATTGTTCACCATATCTTTTGCTGAACCACCGCCACTTCCCGCACCAACGTTAGAAAGTTTAACCTGTGGTTTAGATGTAGTACCAGTTACTTTAAAAGTAAAGTTTAAAATATCCGGAACAGTTGCGCCTAAGCCCGGTATTTTAGATAGATACGATTGCGCTAATGCACCCGCACCGCCCAATGCTTTAGTAGGCACATCCATTCGCATATCGTAATCAATACTCTGGTCGAAGCCGTTAGTTCCTTTTACGTTTACGTTGTAACCATTGCCGAACTTAATATCGGTTGGGTCAACAGCTACTTTACCGTCCTTAAACTTGATAACCGTAAACGCATCTTTCAATTCAAGATTTTGCAGGGCAGGAATTTTAGCTACCTCGCTTATCTTTTGAAGAATAGGCAAGCCTACAATTTTCGCATTGGGTATTGATACTTTGCCATCGCCTTTTAGCGAGTTGTAGTCTACACTCATATCGCTATTCAACTTGCCATCGCCTTTTAAATCGCTACTAAAATTACCTTGTATGTATTTAATAACCGGTGCCAGCTTTTCGCTCATGCCCACGGCCTGATAAGTTTTTTGAAAATCGAAGTTCTTAATATCGTAGCTGAATGTAACATCGGGTTTAGCCTTGCCCTTAGTATCATATTTAGCCGAAATATTGGCACTGCCACCAAGCAGATTTGCGAATAGGTCGTTAAGATTAATGGCTTCGTCTTTAATCACGATTTGACCTTTTACATTTTCCAGCACAATCTTCTCATAAAGTATCTTACCTATTTGAGAGTTGGCAGTAAAGTCGATGTGCGCAGGTACTTTAAAGTATTCTGTTGTTGCGGTGTCTGTAGTTTGGGAAGTAGAAGTGGTTTCATCTTTCTTCAACCATTCGTTGGCATCAAACTGCGATGAACGAAGGTTGATAGCCCCCACTAAATCACCTTTACCAAAAGCGTAAGCCATAAAGTTGTCGATAGTTCCCGTGGCATTGAAATCGCTTTTACCGATGGCTGAAGAAAAACTGTTAAGCGTTAGGTTTTGCGGATTGAAAGTCATTTGCATATCCATTACGCGCACCGGCATGGGCGTTTCTTTAGTATCGTAAACTAGGTTGGTAATTTTAAGATTACCGGCAGCTTTAATAGCCTCGTAGTTCTTCTTGTCCACATCGCTTTTCTTTCCCTTAAAATCAAGGTTCATATTAAGCAAACCGGAAATGGTTTTTAAGCCTTCAATAGGGTAGAACTTAGGCACGTTGGCTAAATTAACCTTACCTACAACGTTGGCAATCACGTTAGGGTCGCTGATGGGTGTGCGCATATTTATTTTAGCATCAATCGGGTCGCTACCGGCTTCTAAGTGAAGTTTAGAAATATCAACTACCGTTAAATCCAATACACCTTCGGGTTTTGCAATGTTAGTGGCAATAAAGATATTCTTAACCGCTACCGGTAGGTCAGGGTATTGGAACATACCGTTGTTTACTTTCAAATTCAGGTTAAACGAAGGATAGCTCTCGCCTTTTAGTTCGCCTTTTACTTTACCATCTAATGCCAAAGAACCGCTAGTTTTAATCTTATCATAATCCTTTTTATAAACAGCAGGAATAAGTGAGAGGATGCTCTTAAATTCGGTTTGTTTTGATTTGAAAGCTACATCTAATGCAGTAGCATCTTTCTTGGTTTGCACAAAGCCATCAAACTGCAAAGCCAGGTCATTCAGGTTGATGGTGTTTTCATTAAACGTGTATTTGCTATTGGCGTTATCTACAGAAATACTTATATCGGCATTCAGTTTGGCTTTGCTTACGTAAGCCACAGCACCGCTTTTGTAAGTCAATTCTGCTATGCTGGTTTTGGTTACAAAATCGTAGAGGGCATCGGTTACGTTGCCGCTTCCTTCAAAATCTAAATCGAGAATTTCAGCATAGCTATTACCGGCTTTATCATCATAAACAATATTTCCGCTTTCTATTTTATACTTCTTTATTTCTAAAGAGAAAGCCGAACTTTCTGCCGAGGCAGTTTTGTCTTTAGATGGCTTTACAATATCCCAATTGGCTTTGCCATTGTAGTTAACCTTGGCGTTAATGTTAGGTTCAATTAAGTTAAGGGCAAACAGCTTATACTTTTCGCCTTTTATTACGCTCATTAAATCAACAGTAAAGTTGAAGTTCTTCATATGGATAAGCGTATCGCCTTTAAAGGAATCTACACCTACCACGCTCAACTCGTTTAACGAAAAAGAGAAGTTAGGAAAACTACGAATAAGTGATAGACTGAAATCCCCATAGTCTACTTTAGCGTTTAGCTGGTTGTTTATTTCCTCTTTTACGCGAGTGTTTATTTTATCCTTAAACAAAAACGGAAGAGTAATTACTGCTACCAATAAAAGAGCAATTACAGCTGCTACACCAATCAATACTTTCTTCATTATTCAGTTTGTTTTGTGCTAATGTAATTGTTAACCGTTAACGGCACGAATATAAATGATGCGGTTAAGGAAAATTATGTTTAATCCTTATACGTAAAGATATACTACGCACAAACAATCTGTAGTGGTCAGGCATAATTGCAGAAAAATAATATGAAACTACAAATATTTGTGAAGACAATTATTCAGAAGAAGCATATAGATGAGGTTTGAAATAATATCGCTTAAAAGCTGGAGTGATTTGTAAGCAATGTAGGAGTGCGGAAAATTATTGGTTAAGCACAATTGAGTACTTCAAATGCAGGGGTTGCGGATTTCGGACAACTCTGCGAAGTGGAACAGCATTAAAGGCTACATTATCACTATATACAAAAAATCCGTAAGAAACAATTCAAGATTTTTTTCGATGGTGCCGAATTTCATTTTCGCAGCGTCAAAACCATCGCAGAATAAAAATTATCGCCTCGTTAAGCAACTACCAAAATTATCGAAAATGTTGCACCTATGCTGTACATCGACATCACATTTAATAAATTCATATAAATAAAAAACCCTTGAAAGCTAGTGCTGACAAGGGTTTTAAGGTGTTGCGGGGGTAGGACTCGAACCTACGACCTTTGGGTTATGAGCCCA
>CAMBIM010000062.1 GCA_945867505.1 Chitinophaga pinensis | reverse complement strand
AAAATCTTTTCTGATGTACCGAATACCGAAGGAGTTTTTACACCTTCAAATGTTTTTGCAATTCTAATCGTATCGGTTGTTCCTAACATTGAATCGGGATACAAACGAATATCATGCGAGGTGAAATCAGCCGTGCTATGCGTAATTCTTCCATCGGCTTTCATGCCATCATAATTCAATTCAAACTTGCCCCAGTATTTTCCTTTGCCCTTATACAGCTCGTAACCGCCCGGTGGAGTTTCCGATTTAAAACCAAGCGAGCCATCGCGCTGTATGTGAACACTGTCTTTAATATCCGGAAAAATTCCACCAGATTGCAGTTTGCCTTTCCAGTTAATCATATCCATGCTAAAGCTGTTCAAACTATCTAACCGGAACGGCTCTAATTCAAAATAAAAGTCTTTTCGCCCGTAAGCACCTTTAGCAACAGTTGGATCATCGTAATAGATGTATGATTTTTCGCGACTGTATAAGCGCGGAAACTGCGGCAGTCTTGTTCTGCCTGATTTGTTGATTGGCGCATCAATTTCCAGCAAGCCCTTTAAGTTCTCAATACGCGAACGTATAGGCTGAAGAATAGGGTTGCCGTCTTCATCTAACCTGCCCAAACTATCCGGCACGTTAATACGCATGGTATCCACCTTAGTTAAATCAATGGTGAAAGGCGCATATTGAAATTTATATTTCTCGCCAAACAAATCCATGCGCCCCGCATATACCAAACCATCAAACTGCATGTTGCGGTCTTTCTGCAAGCTGATGGCGTTGTTTTTTGGCTGGAAATAAACAAAGGCTGAATCGCTGATAGGCACTTCCTTCACACCTTTCAAATCAATATTGCTGCTCTTTAAATCTATAAAGTCATTACCGGTTTGCGGGGCAGACTTAATATGAATGATGTCGTAATCAATCTTCTTTGCATTGGCTAAAACATAGTTAAGCGTTTTGTCTCTAACAGTTATTACACCTAAGTCTTCCTTGTAAAGAATAAAACCATTTTCTACCAGCGTGTAGAGCAACGATTTTATTTCACCTTCTTTCAAATTAGGGTCAAGTGTTCGCGCTAATTCAGTAGCATTTATCTCGCGCGAACCTGTTTTTTCATACATGCGTTTTAAAATAGAAAGCGGCTCGTAAGAAGCATATCCCTGGGTTCTGCGAATCAGTTCTTTCTGAAAATAATTTACCGACTCGTATACGCCTGGCTTTTGTCCCGCACCGGAAAGGATTTTGAGGTTAAGCGTTGATGAATCTAAATTCCAGAAAATAGCATCGGTTTGAAACTCGTGGTTGTGATACGAATCGGTAAATTTGGCTTTACCCATACCCGTTTCGCCACGCAGCAAACGTATTTCGCGCTTCTGAATTTTATACACCACACTCAACTGGGGATGGTAAATAGAATCGGTACCGAAGTAAATAGATACCTCTGCTTTATCTGCGCCCAACTCTTCGCCTTTCTTAATAGAAACGTTTGCCGACTTAGCTGACAATACTTTTGTTTTTCCATCGCGCGAATAAAAACTTAGCATGGCTTTTTCTTCGGGTGTTCCGTAACCTAAAACCTTCACACCATTCAAACTAAATCCACCGGTGTAAGAAACATTTGGTGCTACATCTTTTATAGTCATACCCATATCATACGACTGAAAGCGCGGATAACTGATAGTCCCCGAATCGGCACTCGACACCATTTTGTCAATGAGTTTACCGGAGAGCGTAGTCTTGAAATATTCTGTATGTGTGAATGTAACGGTGTCTACACTGTAATTAAAGTTAGAAGTGTTGATGCTATAATTCTTAAACGTGCAGAAAACTTTGTTAGGATCTAAACCGGCTCTTGCCCAATCCACTCTACCGCTTTTACCTTCCCACTTTGTTTCAAGCGGATAATAATCGCCCGCGGTTTGTTTAATAGAAAGCGTATCGCCTTTTACACACCCAAGTATTGTTGTAGTAGGAAAACTAATGTAAGGGCGCAAGCCACCACTTTCAAACTTATAGTCGGTTACAATTACTTTCCATGATTTAGCCGGTGTAGCTAATAGCGAACCGTCCTGAAAAAATCCTATAGAGAAATCAACAGCTTTTAGGAAGCCATTGTTGTCGCCTTTCTTCTGTCCTTCAGTTACATCGCTTATAAAATCCGACCAAGCAATGAAGTGAGCATCGGTCTGTTTGGTTTGCGCTGCATTCATTACTGCATTTAAGTAAGGAATGAAATGCGTAAATGGAGTCATGTTGCGCTCACTCATACTATTGCAGTTCATCGCCATTTTAGGGAACCAAGCATCGGGAACCTTACCTTCCTTCACCACTTTTTCGAAAGCATTCATGGTGTTGATGTTCTGCTCCATTTTGTTGCTGGTCATAAAAGCATTTAAGTCTTTCATAAACTGCGCTTTCTCTTTAGAGAAAGTAATGAGCAATTGCTGCGCATTGGCAACATTCATCAATGCGAGAATGAAAAGCGATAACAGTATTTTTTTCATGCGGTATGTTTACTTAAATTGGTTTGAAGGTAATAGCCAACCAACCGTTATTTCGTATAATATCTTTTACATTTAAGTTGTTCTTTTTCGCTTCGCTTACAATATCTTTTTCATCGCTCTGTAAAATTCCGCTCACCATTAAAATACCTGATGCGTTCAACAGATTTTTCCAGTAGGCAATGTTTTTCAAAATCACATTCCGATTGATGTTCGCCAATATAATGTCAAACGTTTCGCTGAACCCGAATGTATCATCTCCCTTAATTGTTTTTATACAGTAACAATTATTCCTTTCCACATTCTCCAGGCAATTGTTGTAAGCCCATTCTTCGTTATCGATGGCTACAATATGTTTGGCTTTCAACTTTTCTGCCAGAATAGCCAGAACACCGGTTCCGCTGCCAAAGTCGAGCACAGTTTTGTTTTCAAAATTCTCTTTCAGCATTCCCTGAACCATGGAAGCCGTGGTGGCATGATGCCCCGTGCCGAAACTCATCTTCGGCTCAATAATAATTTCAAATTCAGTTTGAAATGCAGCATGAAACGGTGCACGGATAGCTACCTTATCGGCAATTACTACCGGTTCGAAATTCTTCTCCCATTCTTCGTTCCAGTTTTTGTTTTCTAACTGTTGTGATGAAAACTCAAGGTGGTGAAGTTCGTTATCATATAAAATTTCTTTCACCGATATGCCGGCTACCTTTTCTAAAGGGATATATGCTTTCAGCGATTCAGAAGTTTCTTCAAAGCCTTCAAAGTCGTAATCGCTTAAAATAGAAACCAACCAATCGCGCTCAATTTCATCGCGGGTATAAAATTCGTAAACGGAGTAGTGCATTATACAGCTTGAATAATTTTGAGAAAATCCTTTGCATTCAACGATGCACCGCCAATCAATCCGCCATCCACATCGGCACAACTGAAAAGTGCTTTTGCATTATCGGGCTTGCAACTGCCGCCATATAAAATAGGTACTTGTGCGGCAATATCTGGTGAATATTTAGCCGCAATTTCAGCGCGAATAAAAGCGTGCATTTCCTGTGCTTGTTCCGGTGTGGCGTTCAAGCCTGTTCCAATTGCCCAGACAGGTTCGTAGGCAACAATAATTTCGGCAATAGCTGCTGCGGAAAAGCCTAAAAGGCTTTCTTCCAATTGTTGTTTTACATATTCTAATTGCTTATTGGCATTGCGCACTTCTAAGGGTTCACCACAACAAAAGATGGGAGTTATTTCATTTTTCAATGCCCGCTGAATTTTCTCTTTCAGCATTTGGTTGGTTTCACCAAAATGTTCTCTACGTTCGGAGTGTCCTACAATTACATACTCCACACCAACACTTGCTAACTGCGCGGCAGAAACCTCACCTGTGTATGCACCGCTTTCTTTGTTAGAGCAGTTTTGCGCACCAAATAAAATCTGCTCGCCCTCATACATATCCATCAAATCACCTAGAAAGATAAATGACGGAAAAACTAACACATCGCATTTATCACTCCGCAAACCGGCATCTACTTCCGCCAGCCATTCGGCAGCTTCGGTTAAATCAAGATTCATTTTCCAGTTACCGGCAACTATTTTTCTTCTGCTTTCTATTTTCATTATCTCTTTCTGTATTTTTCTTCTCTGTCAAAAACTGTTTGCAGAATTTTACGGTCTGCTTCATCTAATTTTATGCTTCTGCGCTGCATTACGCGTTCTGCTACCTCAAAACTTTTTTCCAACGAAAAGGTAAGCAGCCAACGATTGCCACCCCAACTAAACGATGGAATAAACTTTGGCGGAAAATCAGCACCAAAAACATTTGCACTAACACCTACTACCGTTCCTGTATTGAACATGGTATTAATACCGCTTTTAGAATGGTCGCCCATCATTAAACCACAAAAGGTAAGACCAGTATTTATCGCTTTGCCTTCGCGGTAATTGAATACTTCTACACTTCCATAATTATTTTTCAAATTGCTGTTGTTGGTATCTGCACCCAAATTGCACCACTCGCCAATTACTGAATTGCCCAAAAAGCCATCATGTGCTTTGTTGCTATAGCCAAAGAAAATAACGTTGTTCAACTCTCCACCGGCTTTGCAATGCGGACCGAGTGTTGTTGCGCCATAAACTTTCGTGCTCATCTTCAATGCCGCATGTTCGCACAAGGCAAAGGGACCGCGCACGGCACAGTTCTCCATTATCTCTGCGTCTTTGCCAACGTATATTACCCCAGTATAGGTATTCAATACGCTTGCTTCTACTGTTGCGCCTTCTTCAATAAAAAGATTTTCGGCAGAGCCAATCAGTTTGTTGCTGTCGCTTAACTTTTGCGACTTTCTGCCTTTAGTAAGTAATTCAAAATCGGACTTCAACGCATCGTTATTCATGGCAAAAATGTCCCAGAGATTATGAACCGAAATTAGTTTTTCTTTGTATTCAACAGCCGCGAAGCCTTTGGCAATGGCTTCAAAGTTTTCGTAATTCAGGTGATGCTTCTCGCTTTTAAAGGCAATTAAACTTCCATCAACAATTAGCGATTGAAGTGCCCCTAATTTATTGATGGCAGCAATTAAGTTCTCATCCGGCAGAACCGAGCCGTTAACATAAATAGCAGGGGAAGAATCTGGAGAAGCGGGAAACTTGCCATACAGGTATTCTTCGGTAAGCGAGAAAGATTTTTTATTGAGCAGTTTCTCCCATTTTTCGCGAATGGTTAAAATGCCAAGGCGAATATCTGCCACAGGCCGCGTAAACGTAAAAGGCAACAAATTCGTCCGCGTTTTATGGCAATCGAAAAGGATAAGGTTCATGCGGCTAATGTAAAAATTTTGCCGTAGCAGTAACAGGGAAACAGGCAGGTATTAAAACAAAAACGTCCCACATTTCTGCGGGACGTTTTGAAGATTATTCAGCGGTTTTTTCTTCCGTTGCTTTCTTAGTATAGCGTTTCTTGAATTTGTCAATTCTACCTGCGGTATCTACAAGTTTCATTTTACCGGTAAAAAACGGGTGGCTTTCGTTCGAAATTTCCAACTTAACCAACGGATACTCAGTGCCGTCTTCCCAAGTAAGAGTTTCTTTAGTGTTAGCCGTGCTTTTACCTAACCACATTTTATCAATAGAAATGTCTTTGAACACAACTGTTCTGTAGCTTTCTGGATGAATACCTTTCTTCATAGTTTTATTTTTTTCGGACGGCAAATATAGGTTTTGATTCGGAAATTCAAAATGCTATTGCTTTTCTTGGGCAAGGTCTCTTTGTTTTGTAGTGTAATAGCTCTTGGCAGCCTTTTCAATAAACTCCAAAACGCCTTCTCCGCCAACTCTTTTTTCGGATGAAGAAACAAACATAATCGGCAGTTCCTCCCATTCTTGCAATAGTGCGTTTTTAAATGCCTGTATGTTAGAAGTAGCTTCCTTGCTTCCCGGTTTATCGGCTTTGGTGAAAATCACAACCAGTGGAACGTGGTTTTTGCCCATCCAGCCAATAAAATCTAAATCAATCTTTTGAGGCGGAACGCGGGAGTCAATCAACTGGCATACATACATAAGCTGCTCGCGCTTGAGAATGTAATTGCGAATCATGTTGTTCCATTTGTTCCGCATTTCGATAGAAACCTTGGCGAAACTATAGCCGGGTAAATCCACAAAATTTACGTTGCCGTTAATATCAAAGTAGTTAATGGTCTGGGTTTTTCCTGGGGTATTGGAAACCTTTGACAGCTTTTTTCTGTTAGTCAAGTAGTTGATTAAAGAACTTTTGCCCACGTTTGAGCGACCGATAAAAGCAAACTCCGGCACTTCTGGTTTCGGACATTTTTCTACATCTACATAACTGGCGGTGTATTCGGCTGACTTGATTTTCATTTTGCAATGATAGTGAATAGTAAATAGCGAGTGGCAGAGGTTTGGTTTAAGCGATTACATTTGCGCGCCTTTATGAGTAATACAGTAACACCATATAACGATACGCGAAGTAAGAAAGAACAGGTGGAAGAAATGTTCGACAATATTGCGCACCGTTACGACTTTCTAAACCATCTGCTAACCCTGGGAATTGATATTGCCTGGCGGAAGAAAGCAGTGAAGTATATAGGTTACATTCAGCCTAAGAAGATTTTAGATGTAGCCAGCGGCACGGGTGATTTTGCATTTGAAGCACTTTCTTTAAATCCCGAAAAAGTAATAGGCTTTGATTTGAGCGAGGGCATGATGAAATACGGCAGAGAGAAGGCGGTGAAGATGAACGTGTCCGGAATTGTGGAGTTTGTGAAAGGCGATTCGGAGAAAATGCCTTTTGCCAATAACTCGTTTGATGCAATTACGGTTGGCTTTGGTGTTCGCAATTTTGAGAACCTTGAAGTGGGCTTAAAAGAAATGCACCGCGTGTTACGCACCGGTGGCAAAGTGGCCATATTAGAAGCCTCGATGCCGAAGAACGCAATAAACCGCGCGCTTTTCAGTTTATACTTCGGCAAAATTGTTCCGCTGATAGGTAAGTTGTTTTCGAAAGATGCGCGGGCTTACAGTTATTTGCCCGAAAGTGTTAAGGTGTTTCCGGAAGGTTTGGAGTTTGTAAGAATATTGGAGAATATTGGCTTTGCAAATGTAAAGTGGCAGCCGTTAACTTTTGGGGCTTGTGCGTTTTATACCATGGAGAAAAATAAGTAGGCAATATTGAATAGGCAGTACGCAATGAGAAAAATACAAGTAACAATCCTTTTATTAATAGCAACGTTTGGGCTTAAGGCGCAGTTTAATGTGCATGAGTTGGGTAAGAAGGATATTTATTTCGGTATTGCACTGGGTGTAAACGTGGCAGATTTTAAAATTATTCATGCACCCAAAGTTGCGCTGAACGATTCTGTTCGTTACTTCAAACCTTCGTTTGGTCCGGGGTTTAACTTGGGGATTATCTGCAACTATCAGTTTCATAAATATTTCGATTTGCGGTTTATTCCTACCCTTTCGTTTAGCGATAAAGGAATTGTGTATGAAGATTTGAATAATACCATTATTAAGAAAACTATCTCGTCTATTTATCTCGACTTCCCTTTGCAGGTTCGTTTTAAAAGCGACCCGATAAAGGATTTCCGCATTTATGTAATAGCTGGTTTGCGTTACGATTTCGATTTGGCCAGTAACGTAAAAGCGCGCAAGGCGGATGATATTATTAAGCTCGGCAAAAACGATGCGGCTGCCGAATATGGCATTGGGTTTATGATTTATTTCCCTTATTTTATTCTTTCGCCTGAATTGAAAGTAAGCCACGGTTTTATCAATTTGCACAGTCCTACTCCGGGTTTAATTTACTCGCGCACTATTGAGCGGATGTATTCGCGCACGTTTACTTTTACATTAAACCTGGAGGGATAATGCCTCTTTATACCTCACCCCGAACTCCCCTGCTTAAAGAGAGGAGAGAAACAGCCCACAACTTTCAAATTGCTTTGTGGCGAATTGAAGAAGACCTCTCTTTCTTTGAACAGAAGTTTGCCTCGCACCCCGAGATAAAAAATGAGAACAAGAAACTGCAATGGTTTGCTACGCGGCATTTAGTAAACGAGATGTTGGGTGAAACAACGGAGATTGAAAAAGACGAAGCGGGCAAACCTTTTCTGAAAAACTTATCGCATCATCTTTCCATTTCTCATACTCCAGTGTTTGCAGCGGCTATGTTGAGCAAAGTTGCTGAAGTAGGTATTGATTTAGAAATGGTGAACCCTAAAGTTGAGCGCATTGCGCATAAGTTTTTGCGGGAAGATGAAATTAAAGCAATACAGGTTGATGAAAAAATAGAGAAGTTGATTTTGTATTGGAGTGCTAAGGAGGCTCTTTATAAACTATACGGCAAGGCCGGAATAGAATTTATTAGCCAATTATTGATTGAGCCGTTTGACTTAAAACTTAGCGGAGTGCTTAGGGCAGAAATTGACGGCATTGAACAGCCGTTGAAAAACTTACAAGTTAATTATGAGTTTTTTGATGACCATGTGTTGACGTATGTGGCAGAAGGGTAATTAACTTGCAGATTTTATTTCCATTTCCAGCTAAATTTTTTCTCGCTTAAGAACCATTCCACAAGGAGCAGCAGGGCGGCAATGATTAAGCAAATCTGAAACTGGTCGTTGAAATCGGTGAAGACGGTTTCTTCGAAATCTTTGGTGTTGATGCGGCCCAGCTCTTTGAAGATGGCGTTGATTTCGTCTTTGCCGCTGCCGAGCTGAAAATATTTTCCGTTTCCTTTTGCTGCTAAATCGCGCAGCATGGGCTGGTTCATTTTGGAGAGCACAATGTTGCCGGTTTCATCGCGCTTAAAATCGCTGCCTACCGGAATAGGCCCTCCGTTATCGGTGCCTACGCCAATGGTGAAAACCTTAACGCCTTCTTTTACGGCATCGGCAATGGCTTCGTCTGCGCCCCCTTCGTTGTCTTCGCCATCGGTGATGATGATGAACGCCTTGTGCTTTTTATCGCCCTGCACAAAATTTTCGCGCGCCATATTTACGGCTTCGGCAATGTTGGTGCCCTGTGTGGGAATGAGGTTGGTGCTGATGGTTTTGAGATACATGCGCCCCGCGCTGTAGTCAACGGTGAGCGGCATTTGCATATATGAGCGACCGGCAAATACAATCATGCCGAGTCGGTCGTTGTGCAATTCGTCAATAAAATTGCTGACGAAATTTTTGGCGCGCATGAGTCGGTTAGGCTTAATGTCTTCACTAAGCATGGAGTTGGAAACGTCCATAGCAATGAACACATCAATACCCTGACGCTTTACTTTTTCCTGCTTAGTGCCCACCTGCGGATTGGCAAAACCAATCACCATAAACTCGAACGCCAACGCGAGCAAAATGAATTTGAACAAGTGTTTGTTGAAGGAAATATCGGGCGTGAGTTGCGCCAGCAACGATGAATTGGCGAAGCGGTCGAGGTTTCTTTTACGCCAGTGCTGAAACAGCAAAAACAGAAGGAGCATAGGTGCCACGGCAGTCAGGAGCCAGAGATATTCTTTGTGCTCAAAGCGGAAGGCTTCTTCGCGCAAAAGAATAAGCAGTGCAGTAATTGGAATTGCTAAGATGAGCAACCAGAGGTATTTTATGTAGTCGCTGCGTTTCATTAAGGAATACTCTTTACAATTAAAAAGCGCATTAAAACTTCTAACAACAGAAGCGCAATTGCCACTAACGCAAACGGAAAGAACTTTTCTGTTTTGTGTTCGAAAGCACTTACTTCAATTTTTGTTTTTTCGAGTTTGTCAATTTGCGCGTAGATTTCTTTCAGCTTCTTGTTATCGGTAGCGCGGAAATATTGACCACCGGTTTTTTTTGCAATTTCTTTCAGCAATGGTTCATCAATCTGCACATCGGCATAATCAAAAATTAATTCTCCGCTTGGTGACATGGCAACAGGTGTCATAGCTTTGCCGTTGGTGCCGATACCAATAGTGTAAACTCGGGTTTTGAATTGCAAAGCAATATCAGATGCAGTGGCGGGGTCAATCAGACCTTTGTTGTTTACACCGTCTGTCATCAGAATTATCACCTTGCTTTTAGAAGGAAATTCTTTCAAGCGCTGCACCGAAGTAGCGAGACCCATACCGATGGCGGTGCCATCTTCCATCAAACCGTTCTTGATTTGCTTGAGTTGGTTTTTGACAATCGCATGGTCAATAGTAACCGGACATTGCGTAAAACTTTCTCCGGCAAAAACCACCAAGCCAATTCTATCGTGTGGACGGCCATCAATAAAGTTGGTTGCTTCTTTTTTTGCCGCCTCCAAACGATTTGGTGAAAAATCTTTTGCCAACATGGAAGTGGAAACATCGACTGCCAGAACAATGTCAATTCCATCGGTGGTCACTTTTTCTTCATCGAAAGAAGTTTGCGGACGCGCAATAGCCACAAGCAAACTTGTGAGCGCGAACACACGCAACACAGGAAGAAATTTTTTGAGCGTTGCTTTGAACGGGGTTCCGTTTCCGGCAAAAGCGTTCGTTGCAGAAAGCTTAAGTGTAGGGAAGGCTTTCTTCGATAAAAAATACCACCACAAGCCCGCTACCGCAAATACTGCGGGGATGAGGAACAAAACCCATTTGTTAGCAAAGGCGATATGTGAGAGATTGCTGAACATTACTTTTTCTCTTCCGTTTTGTTTTCGTTCGGCTCGGTGAAATCAATAAACTTATAAGCACTTTCCATTGCACGGATATTCGCATCCGGCATCGGAATCATCTTCGCAAACTTCACCAAATCGGCTGCACGCAAAATCGAAAGCATATTTTCCTTTGCCTTTTCTTTCAGGTTATAGTTTTCGATTTCGGTTTGAATTTCCTCCGTAGTTGATTCCATGGCATACCAGCCATAGCGGTATTCCACATATAGGCGTAGCACATCGGTTAAACGACTGTAATACAATTTTACATCATCACCTTGCCAGACTTTTTCTTCCTCCAGTTTCTTCAGCTCTTTACGAGCCCAGATGTGTGCAGGGTCTTTTGGCTTTGGCCGCTCAATCACCACCGTTTTTGGCTTGCTGTATTTCCTCCACAGCAGGAAGCCAACAATAATCGCTATCAATAAAACAACAGAACCAATAATGTAAGGAATAAACTCTCTCCATGAATAAGGAACATCCAGAGGGGCTTTGATGGCCTTGAATGGTTTTGTTGTATCTACGTTCAAAGTGTTTACTGTAACAGGAATATCATTCGATAGAACACTGTCCAACTCTCCGTTGCTGTTTTTAAAATAAATCTTCACCGGTCCCGCATGAAACTCTCCTGAATCGTAAGCAGAAACCGTGTAGAGTTGGGAAAGAATTTTGTTGCTGCCTTCTGTGCTCGTATCAATTTTAGAAGCAGAAACCATTTCTAAATTCCCTAGTGTATCCTTCATAGCAGGAAACGAGAAAACCAGATTATTCGGACTCTTAACCGTTAAGCGAATATTGAGATGGTCGCCAATCTGTATTTGTGTGGAGTCCGCGCGAAGAACAGCCGTTGGCTGTTGACAGTTAACGGTTAACGGCAAATACAAAAAGGCAATAACCACAAAGCGCAAAAGCTTTACTAACTGTGAACCGCGAACTATGAACCGTGAACTCATCATCTTTTGCTTTCTCTTTTCTTAAACATATTCATTAGCGAAATCACATAGTTATCTTCTGTCTTAATAGATTCTAACTGCGCTCCGCTTTTGCCAAATAAATCTTTCGTGCTGCGCACATTTTCGTGAAAGGTCTTTGCATATTTTTCACGAAGCGCCTTATCACTTGTATCAATCCAAAATTCCTTTCCGCTTTCGCTGTCAATTACTTTTGCTAAACCGATGTCGGGCATCACCGCTTCGCGTTCATCATAAATGTGCAGACCAATCAAATCGTGTTTCTTGCCAAGAATGTTCAACGATTTCTTCAAATCTTTCTTGCAGGTTTCATCCTGTGAATCTTTGCTTAAAAAGTCAGAAACCAGAAAAGCAATTGATTTTTTCTTCACCATGTTGTTGAAGTGCTTCAATGCTTCGGGAAGATTGGTTCCGGTTTGCTTTGGATGGAAATCATATATCTCTGAAATGATTCGCAGAATATGTGTCTTTCCCTTTTTAGGTGGTATAAATTTTTCAATCGTATCGCTGAAAAACAGAACGCCCACTTTATCGTTATTCGTAATAGCCGAAAAAGCAATCACTCCGCTTATCTCGGCAATGATGTGATTCTTGAATTCATTCTGCGTTCCAAAAAAACTTGACTGACTTACATCGATCAACAACATTACCGTTAACTCTCTTTCTTCTTCAAAAACTTTGATGAACGGTTTGCGGTTACGAGCCGTTACGTTCCAATCAATAGCCCGGATGTCATCGCCATACTGATACTCGCGCACTTCGCTAAAAGAAATTCCTCTTCCCTTAAACGCAGAATGATAACTGCCCGAGAAAATCTGATTGGAGAGTTTTCGGGTTTTGATTTCGATTCTGCGCAGTTTCTTGCGCTTATCCTCAGTAGTATTTACGATTTCTTTTGCCACGGTTTTCGAATGAAATTCAAATGAAGACTATGGAACTTCAACAGCATTCAAGATTTCTGAAATCACTTCTTCGCTGGTAATGTTTTCGGCTTCAGCTTCGTAAGTCAAGCCCACACGGTGGCGCATTACATCAAAGCAGATAGCGCGAACATCTTCCGGTATAACATAACCTCTGCGCTTGATGAAAGCATACGCTTTAGCAGCAAGTGCCAGGTTTATACTCGCGCGTGGCGAACCTCCGTAGCTGATAAGCGATTTTAGTTTGGTCAGTTTATAATCTTCCGGCTTGCGGGTAGCAAATACGATATCGAGAATGTAACGCTCAATTTTTTCGTCCATGTAAACTTCGCGAACAGTTTTTCGCGCAGCAACAATATCTTCTGCTTTAACCACAGGATTTATTTGTGCGCTACTCATTTGCATGTTTTGGCGAATAATGAGTTGCTCTTCTTCTTTCTTTGGGTAAGTAATAACCGCCTTCAACATAAAACGGTCAACCTGCGCTTCGGGTAGAGGGTAAGTTCCTTCTTGTTCAATTGGGTTTTGTGTAGCAAGAACCAAGAACGGGTCTTCTAACTTGTATGTGTTCTCACCAATAGTAACTTGTCTTTCCTGCATCGCCTCTAACAATGCAGATTGCACTTTTGCGGGAGCGCGGTTAATTTCATCTGCCAGAACAAAGTTTGCAAAAACTGGTCCTTTCTTTACTACAAACTCATTATCCTTTTGATTGTAAATCATGGTTCCTACTAAATCGGCAGGAAGCAAATCGGGTGTGAATTGTATGCGCGAAAATTTTGCATGAATAGCTTGGGCAAGAGATTTTATCGCTAAGGTTTTTGCCAAGCCCGGAACGCCCTCTAACAAAATGTGTCCGTTAGCCAACATGGCAAGCAACAAACGTTCGACCATATATTTTTGACCAACAATGGTTTTGCCGAGTTCCAAATTGAGAATATCTACAAAGGCACTTTCGCGATTTATTTTTTCATTGAGTGCGCCAATGTCAACCGTGGTGTTTCCTGATATTACTTCC
>CAMBIM010000061.1 GCA_945867505.1 Chitinophaga pinensis | reverse complement strand
GATAATGAAATGTAAAACCGTGCCGTATTAAAGTTTTACCATTCTCGAATTTCCGAATTAGCAAATTCTCACATTTACTATTCTGTTTCTTCAGCCTTGCCTAACTCGCCATCTTCTTCGGCATTGTAGTTCAGCTTTCCGTTTTCAATTTTGGCAACTGCCGCAATCTGGTCTTTTGCATCCAGGCGAATCAAACGAACTCCCTGTGCAGCTATGCCCATTACACGTAATTGCTCAACTGCCATGCGGATGGCTATTCCACTTTTATTAATAATCATAACATGGTCGTTATCAGTAACATTAAGTATGGCTATCAAATAACCAGTTTTATCGGTTATATTCAAGGTCTTAACGCCTTTTCCGCCTCTGTTGGTAATGCGGTAAATCTCGTCGCCAGTTTCCGGGTCATTCAAATATGAACGTTTACCATAACCTTTTTGTGAAAGCACCATGATGGTTTCATCCTTATTTTCGGTGTTTACGGTAATCATTCCTATAATTTCATCCGAATCAGTATCAAGGGTAACTCCGCGAACTCCCACCGAGTTTCTGCCAACTGCGCGAACCTTCTCCTCATTAAAGCGAATGGCTTTACCTGCCTTGGTAGCGATGACAATTTCGCTCTTTCCGTTGGTCAAACTTACTTGTACCAGCTCATCTCCTTCGCGAATCTCAATGGCATTTACACCGCCCTGGCGAACATTGCTGTAAGCGCGCAGGGTTGTTTTCTTGATGGTTCCCTGTTTTGTGCAGAAGATAATGTAGTTATTATCCAGGTATTCTTCTTCTTTCAGGTTCTGAACAGGAATGTAAGCCATGATTCTATCTTCTTTAGGAATACTAATCATGTTTTGAATAGCGCGTCCCTTGCCGGTCTTCTCCCCTTCCGGAATTTCGTAAACCTTCAGCCAGAAACATCTTCCTAATTGAGTAAAGAAAAGGATGTAGTTATGGTTGGTAGCCAGGAACATGTGTTCAATAAAATCTTCATCGCGGGTATTGCTTCCTTTACTGCCTCGTCCTCCACGGTTTTGGGTTTTGTAATCGGCCGATGGCGTTCTTTTAATATAACCCATGTGCGAAATAGTCACCACCACTTCATCATTGGCAATTAAGTCTTCCATGTTAAAGTCACCCGCAGCGGATTCGATGTTGGTTCTGCGCTCATCGCCATATTTAGCGCGAACTTCCATGGTTTCGTCCTTAATAATCTGCATTCTCAACGGTTCTTCAGCTAAAACACGGTTCAACCACTCGATGGTTTTCATCAATTCGTTGTATTCCTCGCGTATTTTGTCTCTTTCCAGTCCTGTTAAGCGCGATAAACGCATTTCCAGAATAGCCTTTGCCTGAATTTCTGACAATCCGAAACTTGCAATTAAGCCTGCTTTGGCAATATCGCTATCTGCCGAAGCGCGGATAAGTTTGATAACTTCATCTAAATGGTCAAGCGCAATTAGTAAACCTTCTAATATATGAGCGCGTTCTTGTGCTTTGCGCAACTCCCATTGGCTTCTTCTAATCACAACTTCCTGACGGAATTCAACGAAATAGCGTATAAAATCCTTCAGATTAAGGATTTTTGGTATGCCGTTAACGATGGCAACATTGTTAACTCCGAAAGAAGTTTGGAGCGAAGTCAAAGCAAAAAGCTGGTTCAATACCACATTGCTGATGGCTTCTTTCTTTAGTTCGATAACCATTCGAATACCGTTACGGTCCGACTCATCGCGAACTTCTGAAATGCCTTCTATCTTCTTTTCATCACCCAGTTCTGCAATCTTCTTTACCAAATCGCTCTTTACCACCTGGTAAGGAACCTCGGAAATAATAATCCATTCGCGACCATTATCCTGAACTTCAATTTCGGCTTTACCTCTTAAAACTACTCTCCCACGACCTGTCATAAACGCCTGACGAACTCCGTCATAACCGTAGATAGTTCCGCCTGTTGGAAAATCGGGAGCCTTGATTACGGTCATTAACTCCTCTATCGTTACATCCTTATTATCAATGTATTTGATGATGCCGTCAACAACTTCAGTTAGGTTATGAGGCAACATATTTGTTGCCATACCCACCGCAATACCGCTGGCTCCGTTCACCAGCAAATTCGGAATTTTTGACGGAAGAACCGTTGGCTCCTCTAATGAGTCATCAAAGTTCAGACGCATGTCCACGGTCTCTTTTTCAATATCGCCAAGCATGTCTTCTGCTATCTTGCGGAAGCGGGCTTCGGTGTAACGCATAGCTGCCGGTGGATCATCATCTATCGAGCCGAAGTTACCTTGTCCGTCAACTAAAGGATAACGCAAACTCCAGTCCTGGGCCATACGCACCATGGCATCATACACCGAGCTATCTCCGTGTGGGTGATACTTACCCAGCACCTCTCCCACTATTCTCGCGCTCTTTTTATGGGGTTTACCGGGACTTAATCCCAGTTCATTCATAGCATATAACACTCTGCGGTGAACGGGCTTTAAACCATCGCGCACATCAGGAATGGCGCGGGAAACGATAACGCTCATCGAGTAATCGATGTAGGCGGTTTTCATTTCCTCTTCTATATTAATAGGAATAATGCGGGGAAGATTGCGAAGGTTTTGGTCTTGTCCGCCTTCGTTATCGTTTGGTGGTGTCGGGGGATTTAATTCGTCTGCCATTTTATTTAAACATCGGGTTAATTGATTAAGAAATTAGCTATTGAAAAATAAAATTTCGCATTAGCCGCTTTTTGAGCGCACGAATATACATTTCCCTCCCCCCCTTTACAAAGTATATTGAGTTGATTTTTCCACATTTAACCATCAATTTTGCATAAAATATAGAATACCTTAAAAATACAGGATTCAATCTGAATTAATAGGTAACCTTTTCAAACTTGTTACCGTAATAGTAATTGTATCGCTGATCATAGCGCAGGTTAAATCCCCCTTCAGATGATAAATGTCGGGGGATTTTTCTTTTAAGCACCTCTCCTATTGCTCCAATAATTTTTCCATTAATCGAGTAGATTGCTTCGGTCGCAGAAACTCTCTTTCAACGATGAAACCTATATCACAACGCTTGCTTTGTAACAAATAAGCAACCTTTTTTGAAACATTCCTTGACAAGTGTTTCCTTGTAACCTATATTGTTTGTGTAGGCAGTTATTAAAAACTAAAAACGCAAATACCATGAACAAGCTAACTAACATCTTCGCAGCCGCTCTTCTTACACTTTCTATTAATTCTTTTGCAGGAACCTGCCCGGCTTTAGCTGGCGAGTTTATTATCGGCAAAAGCGAGAAGGCTGATTTCTCTACTATTCAAGATGCCAGCGATGCTTTAACCTGCGGTGGTATTTCAAGCCCGGTTACTTTCCGTTTAGAAAACGGTATTTATAACGAAAGAGTTACTTTCTCAAATATATCTGGAACTTCTGCTCTCAACACCATCGTTTTCGAATCAATGTCTGGCGAAAAGCAAGACGTGATAGTTAGCCATTCCTCTGATGCTACTATCGTTCTTAACGGAACATCGTATGTTTCGTTCGAAAACATGACCATTGACCATAAGAATGGCACCTACGGCAACTGCGTTCGCGCAGAAGGCAAAGCAAGCCACCTTATGTTCAACAATGTTACATTGGATGGTGTTGAGACAGCGGTAGCCGGTTCTAACTGCGCTGTAATATTTCTGAATGCCAGCGCTCCTAAATCAGGAATTACGATTAAGGAATGCGAAATAAACAACGGTAGTATTGGAGTATGCAAAAGCGGAATGAGTGCCGATGCACCGGATACTAAAACAATCCTTAGCGGTAACCTTTTCTTCAATCAACAACAAGGCGGTATTTCTTTAACTAATGAAGATGCTCCTGAAATTGTAAGCAATGTGGTAAGTTCAACTTCTTCATCAGAAACTTTCAAAGCAATAAGCTTAATTAACGCCTCTAATCAAATTATCGTAACTAAAAATGTAGTGAATGCTCCAAACGGTGCTATAGGTCTGGCTTTAACTAACTGCGAAGCATCGGCTACCAACCTTGGTCAAATTACTAACAACTCTATTGTAGCAGGAGGTTCAGGTATCAGCTTAAACGGTTCTACTGACAATCAAATATTAAACTTTAACCGTGTTAAGCTTTCTATGAATGGCGGGAACAAATCATACTACGCTAACGGCAGCACCGGTAACAACATTAATATGATGAACAACATATTCTATGATTTAGCAACTGGCGGTTACACTATCATTGGTAACTCTTACAAAGATTTCTTTAACCAATTACCAGGACAAAGCAATTCAGCTATGACAGCTTCTGCTAATGCCATTACTGTTGAAAAAGTTTTTTCAATAAAATAATCGTTCTTTTTACTTGTTCGCGTTTAAGGCTCGGGTTGCTCCGGGCCTTTTTTTGCATTATAACCCTTCGGAGTTTTCGGGAAGTTGAAGGGGTCTTATACTTTGCGTTTGTGGCATATATACATAGGTATACGAGGCGGGTTACTTTTTGTTACACAGTTTCGAAAAAAGTTTCAATTATTTTTATTCACCTATTCCGCTTTGACCACCATTGTATGTATCTGCTCCTCCAGTTCCGGCAAACAGTTATACAATTCTTCAAAGCTTTGAATGACAAAATACTGCTCCTGCATTTTATCTTTATGAAACGAAGAGTTTAAAACATCTACCACATTAAACTCACGATGTGCCGGTTCTTTACTTAGACTGAATTGCGTTTCGCCAGCTGAAGATATAATTCCTGCTCCGTAAATTTTGGTTTGATTGTTTTCCTGAATTAAACCAAACTCGATAGTGAACCAGTAAATGCGGCTCATCAGTTCAATAGCATAAGGATTGTTGATGTGCTTTAGTGCAATATTGCTTAAGCCAAACAGAAACTCGCAGAAGTGTTCATCCGTCAACAAAGGAATATGCCCAAATACATCGTGAAACATATCGGGTTCTTCAATGTAATTAAGCTGCGAAAGCTGACGCAGCCAGCAGGTTGCCGGAAACTTTCGTTGGTTGAGGAGCATGAAAAAATCTTTATCAGGTATAATGCCCGGCACTGCTTGTATATGCCAGCCGGTATGTTCCTCCAATAAAGTATTACTGTATTTAAAATCAGGAATACGGTGCGGGTTGAAATGAATTTTATCTAAGCCCTCTATATACTTCTGCGTTACGGTAAAGTGCAGGTTCTCCATTTGGCGGGCGAAAAGAATATCCCAAACTTCGAAGTGTTCGGGTGTGTAGGTATCGTATTGTTGCTGTAACATAAGATCGGTTTCTAACCAATAAGATTAGGTGCATAAATACAAAACCATTAGCTATCGGATGATTTTCACTTCTCAGAAGTCTACGCTTCGGGACTCTGCGAGGGGTAATGTTACGCATTAGCTTCAATAACTTCTCTCCTCATTTTCTTTTTTGTGGAAGCTTATTATTTTCCGATACCAAATAATATATACTATGGAAAATCTCAAGACTACTTTAGAAATGCTTTACCACTGGGAACAAACAACTCCCGATAAACTTTTTATGCGTCAGCCGTTTGAAGGTAAGTGGAAAGAATTTACCTGGAAGCAAGCCGCTGATGAAGTGAGAATAATGGCTGCCGCTTTACAAAGTTATGGACTTGCGCCAAAATCAAGAGTAGCCTTAGTATCAAAAAACTGCGCGCACTGGATACTGGCCGATTTAGCAATTATGATGGCGGGTTACGAATCTGTGCCTATTTACCCCAACGTGAATGCTGAAACGCTGAACTATGTTTTAAAACACAGCGAAGCAAAAATTTTGTTTGTGGGTAAATTGGACGACTGGAACTTTATGAAAGCAGGTGTGCCTGCCGATGTGCAATGCATCAGCTTTCCGTGGTATGGCACTAAGCAGAATGGCTTTAGCTATTGGGATGATTTAGTGAAACAACACAAACCTTTAACCGGTTACCCTAAGCGGGACATTAATGATGCAATGACTATTATTTACACATCGGGCACTACCGGTAACCCTAAAGGAGTAGTGCATACTTTCTATGCTTTTGCCTGGGCAATTGCCACCGGCAGAGTTGTATTCGACTTAAAAGATGGAGAAGATAAACTGTTCTCTTATTTACCCCTGTCCCACATTGCTGAGCGCATACTTATAGAATCTGCCGCCATGTATTGCAATTGCGAAGTAAGTTTTGCAGAAAGTCTTGATTTGTTTGTGGCTAATTTGGCTGAAGCTCAGCCTACCATTTTTTTGGGAGTGCCACGAATATGGACAAAGTTTCAAATGGGAATTTTGGCTAAACTACCGCAGAAGAAACTGAATATACTGTTGGCTATTCCTATCGTCAACAACATAATTCGTAATAAAATTAAGAAGGGGTTGGGTTTGCAAAACTGCAAACATTATTTCAGCGGTGCCGCGCCTATCTCTGCATCTTTAGTTAACTGGTGGGCAAAATTGGGTGTAGATATTGAAGAAGTTTATGCCATGACGGAGAACTGCGCTATCTCTCACGTAAACAAAAAGCCCGACTTTAAAATTGGCACACAGGGCAAACCTATGCCGGGTGCTCAAATCAAATTTTCGGATGCCGGTGAGATATTAGTAAAGGTGCCTTGCAACATGGTGGGTTATTACAAAGAACCGGAGCTTACTGCCGCTACTTTAAAAGATGGCTGGCTGCATACGGGTGACATGGGCAAGTTGGATGAAGACGGGTTTCTGAAAATTACGGGCAGGGTAAAAGAAATTTTTAAGACCGATAAAGGAAAGTATGTGGCCCCTGCGCCTATTGAAATGAAGATTTCGAAAAATTATCTGGTTGAACAAATTTGCATTGTGGGCAGTTCATTGCCTCAACCTATTGGCTTGGTCATATTATCTATAGATGCAAAAACAAAAGACCTAGATTATTTGAAAGAAAGTCTGACGAAAACACTTGCGCTGGTGAACCCGGAATTGGAAAAACACGAGCGCGTTCAAAAACTGATTGTATTAAAAGAAGACTGGACTATTGAGAACGGACTGCTTACGCCAACCATGAAAATTAAACGCAATCCTATTGAAAGTAAGTATAGCGTGCAATACGAAACCTGGTATAACCACACCGAGGCGGTAGTATTTGAATAGCAAAAGTTTAATAGGCACCGCTAAGTTCCTATCATTGCCGCTGTGAAATATTTCTCTATCCCCGGTGAGCACCTCACCAATTACCGCATGGTAGCCAAAACCATTTTTGGTTTAGAAGAACTATGCGCGGCAGAACTGAAAATGCTGGGTGCCGAAAGCATTGAAATACATAACCGCGCGGTAAGTTTTACCGGCAACATGGGGGTAATGTATAAAGCCAATTTGTTGTTGCGCACCGCTTTGCGCGTGTTGGTTCAATTTGCCGAGTTTGAAGTAGAAAATGAAGATGAACTTTACAACCAAGTAAAAGCTATAGCCTGGGAAACACTGATTACTCCCGCTGAAACTATTGCCATTGATACCGTGTTGAACACCGAGGTATTTACGCACTCGCAATACATCTCGCAGAAAACCAAGGATGCTATTTGCGATAGGTTCCGGGAAAAAACGGGCATTCGCCCATCGGTGGAATTAGAGAAACCAACCTTGCGTTTGCACTTGCACGTTTCGCGCAACCGTTGTGTGTTGGCGTTGGATAGTTCCAGCGATTCTTTACATAAAAGAGGCTACCGCGAAAAGACCAACTTAGCTCCTATTAATGAAGTATTGGCTGCCGGTTTAGTGCAGTTAACCGAGTGGGACAGACGCAGCACTTTTATTGACCCTATGTGCGGTTCGGGTACTATTTTAATTGAAGCAGCTATGCTGGCGGCTAATATTCCTTCGGGATATTTCCGCGATTGGTTTGGGTTTATGAGTTGGAAACAGTTGCTACCTTTTAATGAAGAACTTTGGACCAAAATTCATACCGCGGCAATTGAACGGATTTCTACCGATGACCTGGCACTTTATGGTATTGAGCTTTCGCCAAACGTGGCGCGCAAAGCCAAAGAGAACGTTAAGCGTTCGAAAGCCGAGGACATGATTAAGATACGCTGTGCCGATTTTTTAACCAGCGATGCTCCTCCCCTGGTTGGCAATAAGCCGGTGCTGCTGATGAACCCGCCTTATGGCGAACGGATGGATAAAGAAGATATTGGCGAACTATACCATAACTGTGGCGATACCTTTAAAAAGAAATACGAAGGTTACGATTGTTGGATGATTAGCAGTAACCACGAAGCCTTAAAAGAAGTTGGCCTGGCTACCTCTAAACGCCTAACGGTTTACAACGGACAGTTGGAATGCCGGTTTTTTAGATACAGCATGTATAAAGGAACAAGGGTTAAGGAGAAGTTGAAGAAGCAGGACGATAAGCCTACCGAAAATTAGTGGTATCATTACTCAAACAAAAAGCCCCCTCGGTTTTACCAAGGTGGCTTTTTTGTTGAGTAATGCAGGTTCTCCGCTGATCGGGAAGGTGGGGAGGAAAAACGGATTGAAATCCTTGGTTATCTGTTAGTTCGAGATGCGCTAAGCTAACATATTGAACAGCAGAATGCCACCCCTTTGAGGGATGGCATTGCTTAATTTCAAGACCTAATATGTTTAAAGATGGGTGTTTATTTTTCTCTAACCACCTTTTGCGTATACCGTTGTTGAGCGGTTTCTACCGTAACTAAGTAAACACCTGCAGCCCAGTTATCGGTCTTAATAGTTTTAGGGCTAGCTGTAGCATTTACCTTTTCGGTATACACCTGCTGCCCCAGCATGTTCAGCACTTTAATGGTTACGGGCTGATTATCGAAAGCCGATAAATCTAAATTCAATACATTATTAGCCGGGTTAGGATATACACTAAACATGGAGTTTTTGGCAGTCACATTTTTAATTCCTGTAGCGGTAGAAGTATCTACTCCCCAAGCGTATTCTACCGTAGTAGTATCTACTGTAATTTTTGAGTAATACACATACTCGTTGGTCAGCGAATCTATATACCAGCGGGTTTCAAACTGCGATTGCTGAATAAGCGTTTCGAAATTATTAAAGCTGCCATACATCAGGCTATCGCCTACCATTATCACCCAGGTTTGTCCATCTACCGTAGGGCAACCGGCATTGCCGGCAATGCTGTCTAAACAGTTTCTGCGCACGGCTACATAACCGTTGCCTTGGCGGCCCAGTATCCATAAACTATCGTTGCGCACTTCATCAAAATCTTGCGCTTTAAAATGCAATGCCACATCCTTATTATTAAATGTAACTCCAGTTACTTCCGATACTGGCTCCGGGCGATACATCAGCAAGGCCACATTCTTCTTTTGTTTTACCTGTGGCAAGTGAACATTGCCATTATTAGTGTTGCGATCTTGCCAATCTTGAAACACTTCGCCCGAGGCCGTGTAAACGGCAGTAGTGCCTACATTAGCCATGCAAGTATATTGCTGAAAACCAACTTTACCTTTCCAAAAATCGGGAATAGAAGCCAGTGTAACGGAATGATGTTTGAAGATGTTGACACTTTGCCCTGATATTACAGAGCTTTTAGAAATATAACTTAAAGCCTCCGATAAAGCCGGTGCCGACTGCGGGGTAATAATGGTAGACAATGGTTTCAATAATTCAAAATCAACATGATTCCACATATTAGAATCTACTAACAGTTGTACTGTTTCTGAAACTACAGCCGGATGAAAATACCCACCGGAACTAAATTGAAAAACAGTTTTATCTACCGGGCTCATTCCGCTGTTCAACACAAAACCACTATCCAAAGTATGACCAAAACTATACAGCGTATCTAAATCTGGCTGCCATGAGGAAATAACTGTATCTACCGAAAGTGTAGATGAAGCCAAAAACGAACCCGAAGCTGATGAACCATAAGGAGGGTTACCCATACCGGTAAGCAAATAAATTAAGTTGTTGTGATTTTGCCCGTAAGCCGATTCATACTTGCCGGGGTAGTTGCGACCGGCCACAGGAAAGAAAACACCTTTATCGTTAGTTAACCTCAATAGCTCTTTAAGCAAGCGTTGCGCAGCCTTAATAGCCAGACCTTTAATTTGCGCATCTTGTGCAAAGTCCGCAAGGTTTAATAATCCACTTAATGAGTAAGGGCTGTAAGTAGACGAGAAGAATTCGTAGAAGCCATATTGGTTTTTTAGTTCAAGATAATGCACTAATCTGTTGCGTAGGTTGGCATCAATTGTCTTGTTATACTTTTCGTGTAGCAACCAATCGCTGCTCATCCACATTATCATGTGGTTCTCGCTCCAGTAATTGCGAACAGTGTCGTAATTATTTATCCAGTAAGGCACTCCGTATAATACAGGAAGAATTTTTGAATCATACGCACCATTACTTAAAAACAGAATACGCACCAATTCTATAATGTCAAAGTCGCTGGTTTCTTTAGCGGCAATAAGATTTAGTTTATTGGTAAGCAGAACGCTATCAACCGGTACGCCTTTGTAAGATTGCAAAATAATTAAAGAACCGGTGTTGTAGGCAAGTGACGAGTCTACAAAAGCTAATCTTCGCTGCTCATAAGTAGCATTGTTAGCATTGGTTTGAAAGAAGGAAAAGATTACAAGAGCAAGTGTGGCAAAGTGTTTCATTACTGGTATTTTTTGTAAATATATAAAACACAATGTCAGTTTGTATTGTTTAACAGGTTGTTGGAGATATTGAAAACCACCCCCTTCCCCCGCCAGCGGGGGACAAGTGAGTCGTTCATTTTATAACCATGCCTTATAAATGGAGGGCGGTATTTGTCCTCCGCTGGCGGAGGTGTCTCGCTGCTTTGAGCGAGACGGAGGTGGTTTAAGAATTTATTTCGGAAGGCACAGCGATATATCTTCCTACTGTTTACCCGGATGATAAATACGCTCTGCTGTTTTATAAATATCTTCTTTATTGAGCGTCATTGGTTTTAGTTTTTGGTCTACAAACATTTGCATTTGGTCGGTAGAGTGTGGACTGCCAATTCTTGATGAAGCACCAAAAGCATTTACGGTTTCTATCTCCACAGTATCTTTTGAATAGCGAACTAACTCAATGTATGATTCGCCAACAAAGGTTCTGCGCTTGCCATCTTTATAAGGTTGCGAAACGGTCGCTGCCAATACATCGGGCATTCCGCCAATAGGTAACTCTATATTTCCTCTGGCGTGTTTCTGCATATCGCCTAATGCAGGAGTTAAAGTTCCGAAGTATTTAAGCAAATGTTTCTTAGCACTGCGCAATGCATCTACATATTCCTTTTCGGTAAACGAATTAGCTTCGTTTGCTCTGCCATGCGCGGTAATTTTATCTATAATAGGATACATAGCCATAGTAATAAGTGCTGCCTGCTTATTATCTACACTGCTGGAATTATTCCAACTTTTCAATACGGCAATGGCATCGGCTAAGTCGGGATATTTTTCTGCACTTAAATTAAACAGCAATGGAATATTACTGATGGCATATTCATAGTGGCTACTGTTAAAGTCTTGATTGAACTTTACCTTCTTAAACTCTTCGTAGCTGAATTTATCCTGCTTGCTTAAAAGATAATGCGCCATAATACTGCGGTTATTGCTATCGGTACCAAAGCCGTAGGTTGGGTTAATTTTTTTAATATCAGGATTATCAATAGCACACGTTGCTGCAAAACAAGAATTGTTGGTGTTTAATAAATAACCGCTTTTAGGGTTAAGCACTTGCGGCAACTCGCTGAATGGTAAAAAAGGTTTTTGCCAAAGTGTGGCAGAAGTATTACCGGGCAATACTTTCTTCCAATCGTATTCAGGGTTGCGGTCGGCAAACTGTCCGTTGCTTACATAAAAGGTAGTATCGGTTCTGTCGGCATACACAAAATTTACACTCGGGAAAGCATTTTGCGCCATTACATTTTTCCACTCGGTAAAGTTTTTGGTCTTACCTAATTGGTAAAGAGCCTCCCCTCCTCTTATATCCATGTTTGCCGGAAAGCGAACAGAGTAAAATCCATCTTTATTCTTAACGGTAGTTCCATACTTGCTCCAATAAAATGTTTTAGTATAAGGAATACGAATAGCTCCAAACTTTATGTGCAAGGTCTTCTTACGTACTTGCAAGGTTTCCCATTTACCATCCAACTTATATTGCAGCCTGTGCTTAGGATTCATTTCCAATTTATATACATCATCTAAATCTGGACTGTTAAGTGTACAAGCCCAACCAAGGTTGGGTGTAGTGCCTAAAAACAAGTTTATACCTCCCGGGAAAGTAGCCCCCAACATATTCATGCCTTCCTCGCTTACCATGTGCGCTTCATACCAACTAAACAACCCTTCTAGCGGTTGATGCGAATTAATGGCCAAATAGGTTTTGCCATCTTTAGTTCGGCTTGGGCTAATAGCAAAAGCATTAGAACCGGAAGGCAGATTGGTTTCGTAAGCTTTTATATCACCTAAAAATATTTTCTGAATGTCCATATACACACCGGTCAGCAGTACGGTGGTCAATATGTTTTGCGCCACTACATCTTTATTACTAACCGGAAATAGTTTTGGGCGCAAAATCTCTTGCGGATTGGCAGCGGCATAATCGTTAACGCCCTTGGTGTAAGCTTCAATAATTTTTTTGTAACCAGGACTAAACGAAGCATCGTAAGCAGTATCCACTATATCTTCGGCACCAGATATAAACGCAATAAAATCAAGAACAGCACCACCTTTGCCATCTACTTCAGCCAATCTTCCCTTAACGGTAAGCAACATTTTTTGAATGGTGGCAAAGTCATCTTCGCATATTGCCCAGGCAAAACCGTAGGCAACATCGGCATCTGTTTTACCGTAAATGTGCGGCACTCCCCATTTGTCGCGCACTATATCTATCTGCTGCGGGTTTGGTTGCGCGGATGAAGAAGTAATAGATAAAAACAGCAGCAGAATAGCTGCAAAAATCAATTTAGGGGAACGGGGAAACATTATTCAATAAACATTTTGCTTAATAAAATAGAAGGCTACGCAAATGTGTCGAACAGCGAAACAAAAAATTGTAAGGGATTGCAATTTTGTTTTGCAGAAGTAAGGAGGAAAGAGTTTTCGGTACATTATGGTTCACTATGTTCAAATAAAACAAAACAGCCACCTGAAAATATCAGATGGCTGTTTGTATTAATTACCCTTTTGTTTCATCCCAATTTTTTCGGGAAGAGGATATAGGGGTTTATTCCTTTACGAACCTAACCGTTTGCAAACTTCCGTTTACATGCAATTGAATCATATAAACACCTACGGCAAGTTTACTTACATCTACTGCTTCCGTACCTTGTTTAAAGTCATTGCTGTTCTTCACCCAAACTTGTTGACCAAGGCTGTTGAACATTTTAATTTCAATGTTCTGCGCTTGGTTCAGTTCCATTTGAATATTACAAACATCATGTGCCGGGTTAGGATATATCTTTATGAAAGCGATATCTGTTACCTGCGCTACACCCGTAGTGCTGCTTAAAGTTACGCTGGCAACTCGTATACAACCGGTTTGGTCGGTAATAGTTACCGTGTAAGTTCCTGCTGCCAAATTGGTAATGGAAGCGGAAGTGCTGCCGGTGCTCCAGTTATAACTATAAGGTGTAGTGCCCCCCGTTGGGTTAGCGGCAATTGAACCATTGCTGTTACCCGAAGTTGGGTTTTGACTGTTGAACGTAACATTCACCGAAGAGTTATCGGTAACCGAAGTGGTGTTTATGTTCTTGCAACCGTTAGCATCCGTAATTGTAACCGTGT
>CAMBIM010000060.1 GCA_945867505.1 Chitinophaga pinensis | reverse complement strand
CGGATTCGCTTATTGATTCAGATAATAAAGAAATACTGCCTACGTTTTTCCGCAACTCTACCGATGGCGCTGTAACTAATGTTAAAGGAAAATTATTGAGCGAGAATGAAATTAGCATTGGCGGCTTTCCGGGCTATGAAATACGGATAGATTTTCAGGAAGGGCTGGCTGTTATTACTATGCGCAGCTATTTAGTGCATAACAAAATGTATGTGTTGCAGGTAATTTCTGAAACAGCTAAAGAAAAGAATCGCTCTGCCGATAAGTTCTTTAATTCGTTTAAGCTAAAGAGTTAATCAGAATACTTACTGCTATCTATGAAAACAAATACTTGCAATGCTTCTTTATTGGTAGCTACCACTGCTCTTTTGCTGTTGGTGGCACAATGCAAGCCTGAACCCAAAACTATTGACAATACGCCCACTACCTATTCTACTCTGGATAAAACTTTTGGCTTTGGGGTGCTGTCAAAAGTAAAAGGTATATGGAATGGGTCGGTTAGTTCTACAACTGTGCTTGGCAGCTACCCGGAGTGGATTGTTGACTTTCGTCCTATTTCCGAAAATCAGATTTCGGCAAAGAATGAGCTAGATACTTTGAATGACATTCACATGTCTTTCTTCATTGCGAAATATAATAACGAATACCGCGTATGTTTCCGCAATGGCGGCTCGTTTGCTGGTATGACCCGCGTATCGTATTTTCTTGCCGATAGTGTTAACGAAACTGCTTCTGAATCTTATTATCGTTTTTCGGAAATAAAGAAAGGGAGCAGCCGCGCGTTTACCGAAATTGTTTTTCGTAACGATAGTTTGCTCATGAAATCTTACACCAACAAAAGCAACTCGTTAAGCACTGCTACTTTGCATATGAGTTGGTCGGCTAAAAAGCAGGATGTTACTTCGGCAGAACCGGCAGTAACGGCTTTTGCCTTCCCTAATAAAACATTGACTAAAGATTTTTCTACCACCTTTAACGGTGTGCCCGAAACTATTTACTACTCTACCTTTGGTGGCGACCCTTACCCCGAAGCTGACCAGCCTTACCTGGGTAAAGCTACCATCAACTACACCTATAACGGTGTTACCCCTAATGCGGCTAAAAAGACTTTTTTAATGATTACCACACAGCCCCTGATTTCGGGTTTCAGCATTAATACAGCTAACATGAAATTCCGGTCACGCTACGTTATGCTTTCGGCTACCGACCAAAGTTTTGTGTTCAATTACATGCACCCCGGCACTTATTATTTATACGCTTTGTATGATGCCGATGGCAACAACAATTTTAGTAGTGGCGATTGGGTAAGTATCGCTAACACTACGTTTACTTTGCCGGCACAAGGCACTGTTACTTCTTCCGCGCAAATAATGTTTATGATTCCGTAAGCAGAGATTAAGCAGTAGCTATTTCTAAAACATCTTCAATCATCTTGCTTACTATCAAATCAGGGTCGCTGCTGAAGCGCTGGTGAATCCTTTGGGCAAGAATAGCATTAACCGAAAGGCAGTTGTGCCCCAGTATTTTGCCCATACCGTAAATGCCGGCAGTTTCCATTTCTAAATTGGTAATACGGAAATGTTTGTGCCTGAAACTGTTCATCACTTCAATAAATTCAGGGAACTCTTTCTGTAGTCTTAACTGTCTGCCTTGCGGTCCATAAAAACCATTGGCAGTAACGGTGGTGCCCTTGCGGAAATGAGATTCAAATTTGTTCAATAGGTTTACACCGGCACTAGCAAAGTAGGGTCTGGCGTTTTTAAAGTGTAGCTTAATATGGCTCATAAAGGCCTCTAAATAAACGGTCTCCTGTATGGTGTTTTCGTGCACGTAAAAATTCATCAGCCCATCCATACCAATAGCATTTTCAGAAATAAGCACGGTATCAACGTCTATACTTTCATCTACCGAACCCGAAGTGCCTACGCGAATTATATCCAGTTGAGTGAGCGAATCCTTAATCATCCGTGTTTCAAAATCAATATTAACCAGTGCATCCAGCTCGTTGAACACAATGTCGATATTATCGGTACCAATGCCGGTGCTGATAACCGTAATGCGTTTGTTGTTTAAGTAACCGGTATGCGTAATAAATTCTCGGTGTTGCTCTTTATGCTGAATAGTATCAAAGTGTTTGCTTACGCTGGCTACCCGGTCGGGGTCACCCACAGTAATAATGGTTTCTGCAATTTGGTGTGGTTGTAAATGCAGGTGGTAGATACTGCCATCCGGGTTAATAATAAGTTCCGATTCAGGTATGCGGTGTTTGCTGTTCATAATATATCTGGTATTTATAGTCCTACTCCTTATGTGCAAGGTTTAGAATGAGGTTTTATTCCACTTAAATGTTTTTACTGCTCCGTTTAGTTTAATGCTTACTAAATAAATGCCTGATACTAAACCGGCATTATTGAATGTGAATATAGGTTGAGTTTCGCTTCCGCTCCAAACTAATTGACCCGTTACGCTCAATACCTGTATTTCAATAACAGAAGAAGAAGAGTTGGTAATAGAAAACGAGTTGTTTTGATTTGAAAATTGAACTGGAAAATTTTCCGGTTCCGATAGTCCCACTCCGCAATTTATAAACGGGTTATTGGGGTGCAAGCCATGCTGAAACAAACATACATAAATGGGACACGCATACTTGCCACCGGTTAACAAAGTATCAGCATCCATTAGCAACTGCGCAGCATCAGGAAAAGAAATGTTGGCGGCATAAGCATAATGCGTTTGCAGAATTAAACTATCTGTAGCTACTCTTCCAATACTGCCGTTAATGCACCATAACACCGCACTCCAAATTTGACCGTTGCGATAAATACTTCCCGTTAAGTCTTCAGGATATTTCCATGCCGCATCTAAAATTCTTCCATTCCAAAATTCGTTATGTCCATCCCAATTAAAAAGCCAATTGTCGCGATAAGTGCTTATGCCTCTGGAGTAAGAACCTGCCAAATAATCGCCAAAACCTTCGTCCAACGCATTGCGGTATGGTCCATCATTACTGCCCGGTGCTGCAATTTCTGAAACAAAATGTCCGTATTCGTGCACACAAACATCAGCATCTTCGGCATCATCTACTTCTCCCGTGCCATAATAAATTCTTTGAGGATTAGTGGTGGCGGAGAAATAAGAATTATCGGCACCGCCTACGGCATGGGTGTCAATATCTACCAGCGAATCGGCACAGCCAAAACCCAACGAATGAATATGCTGTTGCATTTGGTTGATGTGGTAAAATGCATTTACATCTTCAAAACCTGTTTGCGATCGGTCGAAATAAAATTGCGGGGTAGAAGAAGTTGCCGGTGCAGCGATGGGCGAATCAAATTCGCGCACTCGCACAAATGCATTTTCCAATAAAAACTGTGAACCGGTAAAGGTGGCAGTAAAGTTTACCGTTTGTCGTTGTGCATCCAATTGTGGGTTAGTAGAATCGTTTCTGTCAGAATAGGGCGCACCATAATTTTGTTGTGCGCTGGTTAGCGGGTCAGGGTTAAATACTTTACCGCTTACTACAGAATCTTGATTAACGTAAGCACGTGTATCGCGGGCAAAAACTACTTCTCCATTAGCGATTAACACTTCAGTATTGCCGTTTCTGTTTTCCCGTTGGCACAAAAAGGGAATATCATTACGTAACGCAATAACAGAATTTTCGGTAGCGTTGGTTGTATTCAACCTCCAGTCAGCAGTATTTTCAGAATTATCGAATAGGGAACGAATAGTATTTTGCTTATCGGTATTTAACTTTATCTCGCTTTGGTAAACCGCAACGCCATTAAACGTTTGTGTAAACGAATAATGAAAACCACCGGGGCTTTCGTTTTTATAATTCAACTTTAAACCGGTTCTGTAATCTTTAAGATTCAAAATTGTTTGCTTTAAATATTCCTGAACGGCTTTGGTATCAATAGTGCCTTCTAACTTTACTTTAGCAAAACTAGAACGGCATGTAGAGGATTTGTAATAGGTGGGAGAGTAGTCGGCATCGGTTTTTTGTGCAAACGCACTAAAGGTAACGGCTACTAAAAAGGCGGTGATTGCTTTTTTCATTGTAGTGAAGATACGGATTTACCCTTTAGCAGTTTCAACAAAACCACTGGATGCAATGATTAGTATAATAGATACCACAGCAAAGCCCAGACCCAGCCAGTTAGTTTTCGAAATTTTTTCTTTAAAGAAGAGAATACCGGCTACGGTTGCCACAGCTACTGTTCCTAAATTGCTGATAGGGAATACTACAGAACTTCCCCAGCTAATGGTGGCTAATGATTTTAATAAGAATAGAAAAGAGAAGTAGTTAGCAATACCTAATAGTATGCCGCCAATTAAACTGCCCAAGTTAAATGCGGCTTTTTTAGTAGCAAATTGGAAAATGAAGATTGAACTGCCCACTGACGATGCCGCTATAAAAAGGAAGAGGGAGAACTCTTCCATACCCGAGGCACTCAAATATGTTTTGTTGGCGTACTGCGTAAAACTATCGCAGGCACCACTACCTACAAAAACGAGGATGGGTAAAATGGCGAACGATGATTTATGTTCCGCGCTTTTTTCTTCTTCCTTTAAGCTGGAAAGAATTACGGCTGCAAAGGCAAATACAATTCCCAATAGTTTAAGCCAATTAAAATCTTCGCCATAAATTGTAAACGCTAATAGCACCGGAAACACCAAGCCCAACTTCATGGCAACCGATGCGGTAGAAACGCCATAACGCACCGTAGCCATGCTGGTTAAGTTGAAAACTAAAATGAACATGCTGCCAAGCACCAAAGCTAAGGGTAGCCATGCGCTGGATAAAACTTCGCCACCTAACACGCTTGTCTTATCAGGCATAAACAAAAACGCACAAACCGTTGCCGATAAGTAATTAAAAACAATGGCCTGAAACACAGGAATACCTCTACGGTCGAATATTTTGAATGCAAGAATAAGAAGCGTTGTGCAGAATATGGAAAGTAAAAGGTAAATCATATCAAGTATTGGTCATTGCAAGAATGCAACTGCTTCGCTTTATTTATTCGTTATAACTCGTAAATAATCTGTTTCAATTTTTGTTTCTTCCATCAACTTGCCGGTTAGCAAAGGAGCAGATTTCCCATCATTTAATACATGTTGCGTGGTAAATATTCTCGCCTCATCCCAAAGGTTAGCCGCAATAAATTGTTTTAAAGTAGCCGGTCCGCCTTCTATAGTTACTGACTGAATATTCAGTTTGTAAAGTTCGTTTAATATTTGAGCTAAAACATTTTCGGCAAAATCAATCTTTATGTATTGAATGTTGCGGTCGGTTCTGTTTGCTGTTTCATTAAACACAATTGTGTTTGCTTCAGCATTAAATATCTTCCTGTCTATTTGCAATATCAGATTTCTGTCTATTACAATTCGCGTAGGGCTTCTTCCTTGCCACAAACGGGCAGTCAATTCGCAATCATCTACTTCTACGGTATTTTTACCTACTAAAACTCCTTGCTCTTCGGTTCGCCACTTGTGCATCAGTTTTTTTGATTCGCTGTTGGTAAACCAAAATTGTTTCGGTTCGTTCAATGCCATAAAACCATCGGCACTTTGTGCCCATTTTAAAACAAGGTATGGACGATGCATGGAATAAAACGTAATGAATCTGCGGTTTAAAAAGTCAGCTTCTACTTTTAATACTTCTGTAATTACTTCTACTCCTGCAGCTCTTAATTTCTCAATTCCTTTACCTGCTACCAATGGGTTTGGGTCGTAACTTCCAATAACTACACGCTTAATTTGTTTCTGCAAAATTAAATCGGCACAAGGCGGAGTTTTACCAAAGTGCGAGCAAGGCTCTAAGTTTACATAGACCGTAGATTCCTTTAATAAATCCTGATTAGCCACGGAACGAATGGCGTTTACTTCGGCATGTGCTTCACCATACTTTTGGTGATAACCTTCGCCAATTATTTGCCCTTCATGAACTACCACACAACCCACCAGGGGGTTAGGTGCTACATTACCTAAACCGCGAACGGCAAGGTCAAGACAGCGCTGCATAAAATGTTCTTGTGAATTCATTCCTCTACTTACCATTCAAACGTTACGTTCTGCAAAACATCAGGATGAAGCGATTTGGCTACCGGGCAAGTTCGTGCTGCATTTTCAAGAATGGTTTTGTCTTTATCGGTAAAAATATTCTTCGGGAACTTCAACACTACCCGCACTTCCGAAATTCTGCGCGGGTCGCTTGCCATTATCTTAGTCACTTCTGCTTGCGTTCCTTTCAAATCTAAACTCATATCTCGAGCTTTAATTCCCATAATTGAGATCATGCAGCTTGCTAAAGCAGTTGCCACTAAATCGGTAGGAGAGAAGGCTTGCGCCAAACCCTGATTGTCGAGTGGTGCGTCAGTCAGCACTTCCGTGCCCGAATAAAAATGTTTCATGCGTGTGCGCAGATTTCCTTCGTAAATAACTTTTGAAGTCATGTTAGTTGGTATTTAATTCGTGTAATTAGTGGCTTGTTTTATTTGGTACAAACTTAAACCAAAACAATTTCGTTTATAGTTTGTAATATTGTTCGAAATGCGGAAACAGTTTTTTCTTTTTTCTTTTCTACTGCTCCCTTCTATCGATTTGTTTTCGCAACGCTCGCTTAAGCTTACCGACATGCGCGATTATCAGTATAAAAATGAAGCATCGGGTGGCGTGCGTATTCAAACTAATGGCTTTACCATATTTGGTGAATACGGTTGGATAAAAGATATTAAGCGAACGCGCTTATTGCAATTGGAGTATACCTACTTTATAGATTACAGTCAGAAAAAGAAAAAAACGCAATTGCCCGGTGGGCGCGATTATGTTTTTGGTGTTCAGAACCGCTTTCATACTATCCGTGTGGCTTATGGCTTCAAGCGCGTAATTGCCGATAAAGCTGCGCGTAACGGGGTTTGTGTTTCAGCCACTTTCTTTGGTGGTGTATCGTTAGGTTTACTAAAGCCATATTATTTGAATTTAGTTCAGCCTACAACTGATGGAACTCTGATAGTAAGACCTGAACGGTATACTGCTGAAAACGAAAGCCGCTTTTTAAGTAAGGATAGTATTGTAGATGCTTCGCCTATCCGCTATGGATTAAACCAAATTCAACCTGTTGCCGGTGCGCATGTAAAGGCAGGAATTGATTTTGATTGGGGAAGTAAAGACCAATTTGTAAAAGCATTACAAGCCGGTGTAATGATAGATGTTTACTACAAACGTTTACCTTTAATGGTGAATAACACTAACCGTTTCTACCAAGCTGCGTTTTATCTTTCATTTCAGTTTGGGAAACGTTGGTAGTATCTGCTCTACGCAAGCAAATGCCGCAGCATAAGCTTTCATCTTTTGAATCATAGACGTTAATCCATTACTGCGTTGCGATGAAAGATGTGTCCGCAAATTTATCTTATCAATAAATGTAAGTGGAGTAAGTAGAACATCGCCTCCCTTTTGTCCTGATAAAACGCGGACAAGTAGCGCAATAATTCCTTTGGTGATGGCGGTGTTAGAATCAGCTTCAAAATATAGAAGACCATGTTTCTCATACGCATGAAGCCATACTTTGCTTTGGCAACCTTTTACTAAAAAATCATCGGTCATGTATTTGGCATCAAGCGCAGGAAGTTTTTTGCCAATATCAATAATGTATTCGTACTTGTCCATCTGGTCATCGAACAAATCAAACTCTTCGGCTATTTCGTTTTCAATTTCTGCGATCGATTTTTGCATGGCTCGAAAATAGTAATGGATGACAGATGGTGAACTTCTCTGCTAGTATAAAAAGGGAATTACCTTTTTTACTTTCAATTTGTATTGGCGGTAGCTATCGCCAAATTCGTTTTCAAGTTTTCTTTCCTCCAGTCCTATTCCTATTTCTAAATAGATAAAAGAAATTAAAACTCCCGCAACAGTCATTTGAGTAGGGATAACAAAAAACAATCCGACAAGCGCCAGTATTATTCCGGTGTATATAGGGTGACGCACAATCGAGTTCATTCCACCGGTATTTAGTACAGGTTCAATGTTGTTGCTTTTCGTATTTACAAAAGCAGCCAACCCGGTAAAATCGGAAACTCCATATTTTAAAATACTCAAGGCACTAATCAATAGTCCTGTCATAGCAAGAAAAATGCCGGCATATTTTATTTCAGTTTTTGTAGAAAAGATATAGGCGTAATCGTGTTTATATATAAACATTCATGTAATCATGCTCCATAGCGCTAAAGAAAAAAGTGTATAGCACAATCTGTAAAATCGAAAAAGTGAAGCACTCCGTTTTAGAAAAAAATCTTTCACACTTTGACTTGCCAACCAACTATGCGAAACGTAAAATATAATAAGCAAAATAGAGAAACAGAGCATGCTTCAAAATTAGCAGCTTTATTCAGTGCGTTAAGAAAGTATTTTTGCCGCGCGCTTTAATGCATATACAGTGGCGTCAATTTCTTCTTTAGTGTTGTAGAAAGCAAAAGATGCGCGGCAGGTTCCTTCAATTTTCAATCTATCCATTAATGGCTGACAACAATGGTGACCGGTGCGTATAGCAATACCTTGTTCGTTCAACAGAACGCCTAAATCGTAAGGATGAATATCGTTTATCAGAAAAGAAATAACGGAAGCTTTGTTCTTAGCAGTTCCAACAATTCGCAAACCATCTACTTCTAAAAACTTCTCGGTAACATAGGCCAAAAGTTCATCTTCGTAGGCAGCAATTTTATCCAAGCCAATTTCGTTGATGTAATTGATGGCTGCACCAAGCGAAATTCCTCCTTCAATATGTGGGGTGCCGGCTTCAAACTTATAAGGTAAATCGTTGTAGGTAGTTCCGGCAAACGAAACGCTCTTTATCATCTCTCCACCACCCATGTACGGGTTCATAGCTTCGAGTAATTTCTCTTTTCCGTAAAGAATTCCGATTCCTGTTCCAGCAAATACTTTGTGGCCACTAAAGCCAAGGAAATCGCAGTCCAGATCTTTTACATCTACTTTCTTATGCGGCAATGCCTGCGCGCCATCTATAAAAACTACCGCGCCTACTTTATGCGCTTCGCTGATAACTTCTTTGACTGGATGAATAGAGCCAAGTGCATTAGAGATATAAGCAATGGAAACAATCTTCGTTTTTTCTGAAAGTAGTTTTAAATAATCCTCAAAAATTATTTCACCGGCATCGTTAATAGGAATTACACGAAGTGTTGCCCCTTTTTCTTCGCACAGCATTTGCCAGGGAACAATGTTGCTATGATGCTCCATTTCGCTCACTATAATTTCATCACCGGCATTTATGAACTTTCTTCCGTATGAAGTGGCCACAAGATTGATGGCTTCTGTAGTTCCGCGAACAAAATTTATTTCGCGCTCGCTGGCGTTAATGTGTTGTGCAACAGCCGTTCTGGCATTTTCATATTTCTCTGTAGCCAATTGCGCTAAGTGGTGAGCTCCGCGGTGGATATTGCTATTGTATTGTTCGTAGTAATCCTTAATGGCATTGATAACCGCCAAAGGTTTTTGCGAAGTAGCTGCATTGTCTAAATAAATAAGCGGCTTGCCGTTTACGATTTGGTGCAGGATAGGAAACTGCGCGCGAATAGAATCATTCATCAGAAATTCACTTTTAATTCATCTTTCAACTTGTCGCACAAAAACTGACGGATAGGTTTGCTGTGTATATGGTCTATTACTTCATGCGCAAAAGCGTAAGTCAGAATTTGAGTGGCTTCCTCTTTGGTAATTCCGCGTGCACGTAAATAGAACAAGGCATTCTCATCTAACTGCCCAACAGCCGCACCGTGACTGCATTTTACATCATCAGCAAAAATTTCAAGCTGCGGTTTACTGTTGATGCTGGCATCATTCGAAAGCAATAAGGCTTTACTCGATTGAAAAGCATTTGTCTTTTGTGCATCAGGCTTTACAAAAATCTTTCCGTTAAACACACCTGTTGATTCATCACTCAATACTCCTTTATATAGTTGATTGCTTGTGCAGTTCGGTGCAATGTGGTCAACTAAAATATGATTGTCGATGTGCGCGTTTTCTTTGCCAAAATACAAGCCGTTTAAATCGGCATGAGAGTTCTCTCCAATTAAACGGGCAGTTACGTTGTTTCTGATTATGGCGCTACCGGTTCCGGTGTTAGGAGAGGAGAACGTAACAGTTGCCGCACTAAACTTTCCATCGCGCTCCACCAGACTTTCTAAAGTATGGATACCGATAGCATTGCTCACTTCCAACTGAAGTTTCACTATGTCAATAGAAGCATTCTTTCCTACAAAAACTTCTGATACATGATTGTATTGAACATTAATGTTGCTCGCGTTTCTAAAATCTTCGGCTATTTGAATCGAACCACCTTCTTCTACAATGGCTAAGCTTCTGGTCTGCGTAAACGCATTTACATCAGAAGCAGTAAAGAAATACTGAACATAAATAGGCTCATTAACCGCAACGTTCTTTTGAACATGGATGAACACTCCATCGTTTACAAAAGCAGTGTTCAATGCAGCAAAATGTTCTTCGTTATAGTTAATCAGTTTGCCAAAATGTTTCTCCACTAAAGTGGTATGAGAACCGAAAGCTTCTTTTAAACTGCAAACAGTCAACCCCTTTGTATCGGGAACAATGCTCAACTCGGGATGAAAAACTCCGTTGAGAAAAATTATACGGAAAGCGTATGGCGGTAAACTGGCGATGTAATTCTTCACCGAGGCATTTACCTGGCTATCAGCCGGTGTGAGCGAAAGTTGTTCGTTCAGTTTGGTTTTAATATTGGTGTATTTCCATTCTTCATGTCGCGAAGACGGAATACCGAGTTTTTCGAAAGCCGTAAATGCATTCTTTCTTAACTCCACCACATTGGTGTTGCTGACTTCAGTAAATTGCTTTTCTATATTCTCTTGTAAACCCATCTTTATTTCATTCTCGAATTGCCACATTTACTAATTTGCTAATTCTCCCACTTCTTCTTTAATCCAATCGTAACCTTGTTCTTCCAATTTTAGCGCAAGTTCTTTACCGCCACTCTTCACAATCTTGCCGCCATACATTACATGCACATAATCAGGAACTATGTAATTAAGCAAACGCTGGTAGTGCGTAATAACAAGGAAACTTCTTTTGTAATCGCGCAGTTTGTTTACTCCGTTGGCTACAATGCGCAGTGCATCAATATCTAAACCTGAATCAGTTTCATCCAGCAAACAAAGCGATGGCTCCAACATTGCCATTTGAAAAATTTCGTTGCGCTTCTTTTCTCCACCACTAAACCCTTCGTTTACGGAGCGGCTCGTGAACTCCTTATTCATTTCCACCAAGGTCATTTTCTCGCGCATCAACTTCAAAAAGTCTTTTGCATCCATTGGCTCTAAGCCCTGGTGTTTGCGTTTGGCATTTACTGCCGCTTTCATAAAATTAGTAGTGCTAACTCCCGGAATCTCTACCGGATATTGAAACGCCAGAAACACCCCTTCGCGGGCGCGTTCATCGGCACTCATTTCTAATAAATTCTTACCGTTAAAACTTACTTCACCGGAAAGCACTTCGTAATCTTCTTTACCTGCAAGGGTAGATGCCAGTGTTGATTTGCCGGTTCCGTTTGGACCCATGATAGCATGAATTTCACCCGGCTTTATTTCAAGATTAAAATCTTTAAGGATTTGCTTTTCGGCTATTCCTACGTTTAGGTTTCTTATTGAGAGCATTTTAGATTTTAGATTTTAGAAATCGGATTAGATTTTTTCTTCGCCTTATTTGTTATAGTTTTCTCTTTTCTTTTAATCGGTTCTGTATTGTCAGATGCGTAAGCATCTTTTCTTAGTTCTTCGTAAATAGGTTTTAATACCCTGTTATAAATCGTCTTTGCGGTGGAGAAGGTTTTGAATATTCTGAAAATCATTTTGCTTTATTTTATGCAAAACTACCTATCCCACGCTTCCTTCCAGACTGATTGATAACAGTTTTTGCGCCTCTACCATAAACTCCATCGGCAATTGCTTGAAAACTTCTTTGCAATAACCGTTTATAATCATGCTTACTGCTTCTTCGTTGGTTAATCCGCGTTGATTGCAATAGAACAACAGGTCTTCACCAATTTTAGACGTAGTAGCTTCATGCTCTACCTTACCGGTGCTGTTCTTTATTTCTAGATATGGAAACGTATGCGCACCGCATTTATCGCCAATCAACAAACTATCGCACTGTGATGAATTGTAAGCGTTATCTGCCGTTCTGTGCACCTGCACCTGTCCGCGATAAGAGTTTTGAGAATTGCCCGCACTTATTCCTTTACTTACAATTCGGCTCTTGGTATTTTTACCAATGTGAATCATCTTGGTGCCGGTATCTGCCTGCTGATAATTATTAGTCACCGCTACAGAATAAAACTCACCAATAGAATTATCTCCCTTCAAAATACATGAAGGATATTTCCAGGTAATTGCACTTCCTGTTTCAACTTGCGTCCAGCTAATTTTCGAATTCTTGCCTTGGCAAATACCGCGTTTGGTCACAAAATTGTAGATGCCTCCTTTACCTTCTTTATCACCTGGGTACCAGTTTTGGACGGTGCTGTATTTTATTTCTGCATTATCGTGTGTAACCAGTTCTACCACTGCCGCGTGCAATTGATTTTCATCGCGCATAGGAGCGGTGCAGCCTTCTAAGTAACTCACATAACTTCCTTCATCGGCAATAATGAGCGTGCGCTCAAACTGACCGGTGTTCTCTGCGTTTATTCTGAAATAAGTAGAAAGTTCCATTGGGCAACGAACGCCTTTAGGAATATACACAAAGCTTCCATCGCTGAATACTGCGCTGTTTAAAGCCGCATAATAATTATCGCGTTGCGGCACCACACTGCCTAAATACTTCTTTACCAGTTCCGGTTGTTCGCGTATAGCTTCAGAAATGGAACAGAAAATAATTCCCTTCTCTTTCAGGCTTTCGCGGAAGGTGGTGATTACGCTTTCGCTATCCATTACATAATCAACCGCTACACCAGCTAATAACTTCTGCTCCTGAATAGGAATCCCCAGTTTATCATAAGTGTTGCGAATTTCCGGGTCAACATCATCTAAAGAATTGATGACCTTTTTCCTCTTCTGAGCTGCGTAGTAAATAATGCTTTGGAAATCAATTTCCGGAAAGTGAACGTTCTGCCACTTGGGTTGTTCCATCTTCAGCCACGCTTTGTAGGCTTTCAAACGCCAATCCAGCATCCACTCGGGCTCTTCTTTTTTGGCAGAAATAAAACGCACGGTATCTTCACTTAAACCAACAGCAGCAAACTCCTGCTCAATATTGGTGGTAAAGCCATACTTGTAGTCGTTAGCTACCACTTCGTCAATTATTTTATCGTTTTCTGCCATATGAATCGTGAGCCGCAAATGTAACCGCTTTTTTAATAGTTTAGATATTGTCTAAACAGAGAATTTGCGAATAAGTTCAAACTGTTTTGTTGCAATTATTTCGTGAATGCTGTTTTTTGGGGTGGTCTTCTATATTTGCCCAAAATCTTTTACCACCAATGGCCGCCACCCTCGATGAACTACTGAAAATTATTGATGTTCCCGAAACCAATAAGTCGACCCCCATTAAAGATTCGGAAGCCCACTTTCTTCACAACTTTGTAAAAGAGAAGGGTATTAAGAAAACAGCTGAAACGGGTTGCGGCTACGGCAAGTCGGCTATTGCCATCATGTCAGCTACCTGCAACGGGCACATTATTATGGACCCGTTTCAAAGCTTTTACAAATACGGTGGAGTAAACAATATTAAAAAGGCGGGCTTTGGCGATAAGCTCGATTTTCAGGAAGACTACTCGCACAATGTATTGCCCCGCTTAGCAGATAAAAAAGA
>CAMBIM010000059.1 GCA_945867505.1 Chitinophaga pinensis | reverse complement strand
GTTAACCATATAGCTATTTTCTTAGTTTTGTTTCGATTATTAAATGGCTATTGCGCTCCTGTGAAACACTTATCTGCTCTCAACAAATACTTTATTAAATACAAATGGCGAATTCTATCAGGAATTCTGTTTGTAATTTGTGCCAACGTACTCAACGTTTACGCACCCCTTATCACCGGTCATGCCGTTACCCTTATTTCGCAAAACCTTAAAGAGTTTTCTACCGAAGGGCACGCCACTTTAAGTATTCAAACATCGGTTACTAAAGATGTCCTCTTTCTCTTCTTCAAATATCTCTGTGTAGCATTAATGGCAGGTGGGTTCACTTTCCTCATGCGGCAAATGATTATCGTAGTATCTCGGCTCATCGAGTTCGATATGAAAAACGAAATCTACGACCACTACCAAAAACTGGATTTAGCTTTTTATCGCAAGAACAACACCGGTGATTTAATGAACCGCATTACCGAAGACGTTAGTCGCGTGCGAATGTATATAGGGCCTGCCATCATGTATACAGTCAATCTGTTCTTTACTATTCTGTTTGCTGTAAGTGCCATGCTTTATCTCGATAAAGAATTGACCATGTATGTGCTTATCCCTCTTCCAATTCTTTCGGTGCTTATTTATTTTGTAAACGAAAAAATAGAAAAAGCCAGCACTACCATTCAAGCCAAGTTGAGTGACCTTACCACCAACGCGCAGGAAACTTATTCCGGCATTCGCGTAGTGCAGGCATACAACCGCGAAAAAGAAATGTTCAGACATTTTGATGCAGAATCTGAAATCTATAAACAGAAACAACTTCGCCTGGCGCGTATAGATTCTATCTACTTCCCCAGCATGACTTTCCTGGTTGGTTGCAGCATCATCATTGTAATTTATGTGGGTGGAATGCACGTAGGCAACCGTCAGATAGATGCCGGTGTGTTGGCGTCATTTATTGGTTATGTAAATATGCTCATGTGGCCCGTAAGTTCTTTGGGCTGGACGGCCTCCCTCATTCAACGCGCCATTGCTTCACAAAAACGTATCAACGAGTTTTTGCAATACGAACCCGCCATTCAAGATGGAGTGGGAGTGGAGAAAGAAATTAAAGGCAGCATTGTTTTTAATCACGTTTCGTTTACTTATCCCGATACCGGTATACAGGCATTAAAAGATGTTTCGTTTGAGTTAAAGCCCGGTGAACGAATTGCCATTATCGGAAGAACCGGTTCCGGCAAAACAACTATTGCCGATTTGCTCATGCGCATGTATGATGTTACCACCGGTAAAATACTATTGGACGGCACAGAAATAAAAGATTACGCCCTTCGCTCATTACGCAGACAAATTGGCTTTGTTCCGCAAGATGTTTTCCTTTTCTCCGAAACCATTACAGAGAATATTTCATTTGGAATGGAAACTTCCGATAAACCAACTGCAACCCGTTACGCGCATTACGCATCTATTGGTAGCGAAATTGAAGGCTTCCCCGAAGGCTACGAAACCATGGTTGGTGAACGTGGTGTTACCCTTTCGGGTGGACAAAAGCAACGTATATCTATTGCCCGCGCTTTAATTAAGCAACCCAACGTTCTTGTATTAGATGATAGTTTAAGTGCGGTTGATACGGCCACCGAAAAACAAATTCAACAAAACTTAGATGAAGTGTTGGCGAATAAAACCGCCATCATCATTACGCACCGCATCTTTTCGCTCATTCATTTCGATAATATTTTGGTGTTGGATAATGGCAAAATTGCAGAACAGGGAACACATGATGTTTTATTAAAACAAGGCGGTATTTATGCCGAGATTTACGAAAAGCAACTGAGCGAACAAACCCAGGAAGAAACTGTTTGAATCAACACCGGTAGAATTTTGAAAAAGAATAACATACTTTAGCCAATAATACTTTTATTCAATAACAAATATTCAAAACTAAAACCTTAAACAGCGTGGAGAACAACAACAGTGGGAAGTATAGCGGCTTTTATAGTAAGAAACTAAAAGCGGGAAAACGCAGAACTTATTTTTTTGATGTAAGAAGCACCAAACAAGGAGATTTTTTCTTGACCATTACCGAGAGCAAGAAGAAGTTTGAAGGCGAAGGTTACGACAGCCACAAGATTTTTCTATACAAAGAAGATTTTAAAAAGTTTTTAGAGAGCTTAAACGAAACAGTAGACTATATCAAAACAGAACTGATGCCTGATTTTGATTACGATTCTGAACGCTCGGTAAGAACAAGCAATACATCTGAAAACGGGGAGCATACCGAGCAGACATTTGAAAAGGAAGTTCAACCCGTTAAGAAAAGTATAATTGATAGCAACTCTACCAGCGAAGAAACTAACCCAACTTCTACTCCGCAAATAGGAGACGATGAACAAATAGATTGGAATTAAATAATCTTCAACATCTACAAAAAACAAAAGCGACCCCTCATAAAGGTCGCTTTGTTTTTTTCTATACGAAAAGAAGTTTGAATTAGCTGGCTTTTACAGTAGCAACCGGCAACACAGTTTCAGAACCGTTTGCGTTGATGGCTTTAACGCGGTAGTAAGTAAGATTGTTGTTTACATTATTGTCGGTGTAAGTCATAGCAACTCCGTTTTTGCTGTTAGTCGAAACCATATCTACTAAAGTAAAGTTAGTTCCGTCATTGCTCTTCTCAATGCTGAAAATAGATACATCAATTTTTGAAGGATTAGAAACACTTAATACAACAGCACCGGTGTTTAAAGTTGCATCCAAGTTAAGCGAAGATTCAATTGAAGTAGTTCCGTTTTCAATAGCGTTACCGTAGAAAACCTTTACATCAGAACCAAACTTTGCAGAAGCCGATACATTATTGTTTACAAAATAAGCACCACCGTTACCTTCTGCCTTGCCACCAAAGTTGCTGAAGTTATTTCCCGCAACCATATTGTTGTTGTTGTCAATAGAACCTTTGTTGTCAATATCCATCATGGCTTCCATAATCAAGTTGTTATTGATAGTGCCTTCGTTCACAATTCTCTTCATTACGGTGTTGCCGTTGTTTACAAACGTACCGTTCTTAGCTACTACTAAATCTTTCATACCTACCATACCGGCACCTTTTTCAACTTGCAACTTTCCTTCAACAACTATAGAAGTATTCATTGTCATTTGACCTGTTATGATAACCACATCATTAGCACCGATGGTAGAACCGATGTATTGACCGCCCCAAACAGCGGCATCTGACCATTTACCAGAACTTACTGTGTAAGTTTTTGCATTTGCTGCTGCGAAGATGATTAAGGCTGCAAAAAGTGTAGATGTTTTTTTCATAGGATTGCGTGTTATGCTTTTGTTTACGCCAGCCTTTATGAAAAGGTTTCAATTGTCCTTCACAAGAATACACTTGTCAGCTTGTTTCACCTGTAAATCAGTTGGTTAAGTGCTATTTTAGAGCATTATACAAGTTTTATCATGTTATACAAGTTGCAGTTTTAGTGCAACAACGTGTAACATTTCTAAGGGGTGTTTAGAGCTTGTAAAAAGCAGATAATTGATTGTTTGATTTAGGGTAGGATGTCAAAAGTCCCAGAAACCGATTTTGAATAAGTACTGACTTACCGCAAAAGCGAAGATTGTTGCGAGACTATAAAGCATAAAAGGAATACCCTTTATATAACCATAAGGCTTGATGCCGTAAACAAAATAGTTTACGCCTATCATAAATATCTTATCGAAACAGTAAGCAATAAAAGTACCTAAAGCTATGCCGGGCAATCCAATTTTACCGGCTAAGTAAATGCTTAAGGTAACGTTCAAGACAATTTCAAGCACGGCAGAAATTAGCAAGTATTTGGTTTGCTGCATACCGGTTAAAATAGTTTGAGGAAACAATAGCCTCGGTATAATCAGCAATAAATAAATGTTGAAGATGATAGAACTATAAACAAAACTCTCGCTAAATACATATCTATAAATCACAGGGCTTAGCAGCAGCAACACAATTGTTAAGGGAAAGAAAACGTGCATCAGTTTGGTTGACCTATCTTTCAATTCTTTCAAACCATCTTCCAAATTAGCAGCAATGGCTGGAATCATTCCAGTGCTGAACGTATTGGCTATGATTAGCAACACCGGTAGCTCTTTTGATCCGTATCGGTAAAGCGCAAAAAACATATCGTTAAACTTAGCTTTTACAATAAGGCCGTCAATGTATTCTGCAGAACCGCTGACGAATATGGATAGGATAAGCGGTAGCGAAAGTTTAAGGTTGGTTAGTTGTAACTGAATATTGAAATTGAAGTTGGCGAATTTGTCTAGCAGAAAAAATGAGAACATAATTCTACAAAGTGCTACCACGATAAGTCCATACATGGAGTATTCTATAGGGCAATTCAGTATTACAGGGGTAATAGCTACCGCGACAGATGCAACCGAAGTAACCGTTCCATAAATCAGAATAGACTTCTTCTTCTCATTCAAAAATAAAATGTATTCGCTAATAAAACTTGGGTTGTTGAGCAGGAGGTAAGCACCAGAAAGTTGCACTAAACTTCCATTACTCTGTTTATCTAAAAACGATAGCAGGCTTTGCGAGAACAGCAACAACACAACTCCTGCCACCGTGCTTATAAGTAATAGTGTAACAAACGTATTGAACAAAACGGCTTTCTTTTCTTCTTCATCCTTTTTAGGATAAATAGAAAGCATGGAATTAATAATACCACTCATCCAAAAAAAACTGACCATGCCGCTGATGAGTATAAACGTTTCAAACTGCCCGATAACACTTTGTGGTAATTGCAACTTTGCAAAGCCAATACCAATTAAAACAAACGTGCTATAACGTATAAGTTGAAATAGCTGTAGCGAAGAAAGGTTGGAGAGTTTGAACAATGCCTTTGTTTATTGAACTGCCAAAATAAAAGTTAACCCGGCTTTGTGAAGTAGAAATAATGATAGCTTTGAATTCTAATCTTACAACATGAAACTAAACTACCTTTTCTTATTGCTTGCTTTTGTTGCTACCGCAAGCGTTTCTACTCAAAATGATAAACCTCTTTTCGAAAAAAACGGTATAAAAATATTTGCAGCAACTGCCTCTGCCTCTTTTGCAAATGCAGAGCTTTCTCTTTCGTCCCCAACCAATGGAGCAACTCTTGCCGAAGGTAAAGATACCTTCAACTTTACAGTAAAGAATTATAGCCTTGGAGCACAAACACCCGATGCCGACCAAAAGATGTGTGCTAACTCTGCAAAAGGTCAACACATTCATTTTATTTTAGATAATGCTCCGTATGTAGCCTCTTATAATCCGCAGATAGTGCAAGAGGTAAAGGCCGGTCATCATGTGTTGCTGTCTTTTCTTTCCCGTTCTTACCACGAAAGTATAAAACACAGTAAGGCGTATGTTCTAAAAGAGTTTAATGTAGGAACTGGTGCTAAAGATGAGTTCAATGAAAAATCTGCGCACATTTTCTTTAGCCGCCCTAAAGGCGAATACATTGGCGAAAAAGAAACCAAACGCGTAATGCTTGATTTTTATTTGGTTAACTGTAATCTTTCTGATAAAGGACATAAAGTTCGCGCTACTATAAACGGTGAAGAGTTTACGTTTAGTAAATGGCAACCGTATTTTATTGAAGGTTTGCCGCTTGGTAATTACAAAATAAAGTTAGAGTTGTTAGACAAGAAAGGTTCGCTGATAAATTCTCCTTTTAACGGAGCAGAAAGAACTATCACCTTAAAACCTGAAACATTGAAGTAGTAACTTTTAATCACGAAATATGGTTTTGCATTTCGTAATTTCTTCCAGATGATTATTTTTGCGTCAACACGGTGGCTTTAGCTCAGTTGGTTAGAGTAGCGGTTTGTGGTACCGCTGGTCGTGGGTTCGAGCCCCATAAGCCACCCACTTTAAAACGGAAAGGTCAGCAATTGCTGACCTTTTTTATTTTTGGTTAGTTCAAACAAACATATAATGAGAAAAATAAGATTTCGTGAAGCGTTACGGGAAGCCATGAGTGAAGAAATGCGCCTCGACCCATCGGTGTTTTTAATGGGAGAGGAGGTAGCCGAATACGATGGTGCTTATAAAGTAAGCCAAGGAATGTTTGCGGAGTTTGGTGCAAGACGCGTAATTGATACGCCTATTGCTGAACTGGGTTTTGCTGGCATTGGTGTAGGCGCAGCTATGAACGGTACCCGCCCAATTATTGAGTTTATGACCTGGAACTTTGCCATACTCGCCTTCGACCAAATTATAAATGGCGCGGCAAAAATACTTCCGCTAAGTGCAGGTGCATTTAGTTGCCCAATTGTTTTCCGTGGGCCGCAAGGCGCAGCCGGGCAGTTAGGTGCAACGCACTCGCAGAACCTGACTAACATGCTGGCAAGCGTGCCAGGCTTAAAAGTCATTTCGGTTTCTAACCCTTATGATGCTAAGGGGTTGCTTAAATCTGCCATACGCGATAACGACCCGGTTATATTTTTTGAAAGCGAACAGATGTATAGCGATATGGGTGAAGTGCCCGAAGAGGAATACCTGATACCTATTGGCAAGTGCGATGTAAAGCGCGAGGGAACAGATGTTACACTGGTAAGCTATAACAAGATGATGAAGATAGCCCTAAAAGCTGCCGAAGAGCTTGAAAAGGAAGGTGTGAGTGCCGAAGTAATTGACATACGCACCATTCGCCCGTTGGATATTGATACTATTATTAACTCGGTTAAGAAAACCAATCGACTAATAATTATTGACGAAAGCTGGCCTTATACTTCTATAGCTTCTGAAATTACCTTTCAGGTACAGCGTTATGCTTTCGATTATCTGGATGCACCTATCCGTAGAGTTTGCGGGGCCGATACCAGTATGCACTACGCACCTAATTTGGTAGAGGCTTATTTGCCTTCAATAGCTAAGGTTATTGAGGTAGTAAATGAGGTTAGTTATAAGTAGAAATACAGTTTTGGCAGACTACCTAATTAGCGTTAAACTTCCTTTAAATATTTTCTCGCTATAGTTGTTCAGGTAAATAACCTTTACCAGATAAACCAATACGGTAGGGTTTAGTAGGGTGTCTTTGTAGGTGCCATCCCATTTAAAGTTCATGTCGTTGCTTTCGTAAACCTTTTCGCCAATGCGGTTAAACACCTGCACTTCAAATTGTTTCCAGGCCTGCTTGTTGCCGAATACTTCAAAGTAATCATTGGCACCATCGTTGTTTGGGGTAAATACGTTAGGCACAAATACTTCGTATTTAGGCACTACATTTACCAGCACCGTGGCGTTGGCAACGCAGCCTTTATCATCTACCGATTGCACATTATAAACGTAATTGTAATATGGTCCGGCTTCGGTCTGCTTGCAAGTGGCGCAGCTCAAATAATTATCGGGGCTCCATAGCCAAGTTACCGGGTTGCCGTTTATTGCATCTGCGCTAAGCAATACCGTTTCGCCTAAGTTAACTGCCGCTACGGTATCTAACAAAATGGTGTAAGGCGCAGGGTTGTTTAATACAAGAGTAGCAGTAACTGAACAGTTTTTAGAATCGCTAACGGTAACAGAATACGCTCCGGCACTTAACTGCGAAACCGCATTGGTGGTATTTCCATTGTTCCAAATGTAGAAATAAGACGGTGTGCCGTTGGTAGCGGTAACTACAATTGCACCATCGCTGTAACCAAAGCAGGTAATTGGGGTAACGGTGGTATCCACTAAAAGTGGTGCAGGTTCGCTAACCACATAAGCTGCCGATGCGGTGCAGGTATGTGAATCGGTAAATGTTACGGTGTAGTTGCCAATAGTAAGTGAAGTAATACCGGAAGCAGTCAGCAAATTATTCCACACATAAGTAAACGGTTGTTGACCAATGTTAGGTGTTAACTGAATACTGCCATCGTTTCCACCACCACACGAAACATCTTGTATAACATCGGTAACTGAAGGAATGATATAAACCTCTATCGCTCGCGTGCTAGTATCTGCACAGCCATTGCTGAAGTTAGCGATGATGGTTACCTGATATACGCCAGCCGCAGCGTAAATGTAAGAAGGGTCTGTTTGGGTAATTGTGCCTGTGCCGTCTCCAAAATTCCAATCAAAAGAATTAGCAGGATAAGTAGCTACATCGGTAGTATTTGTAAACGGTGTGGCATTAGGATTACAAACATTGGGCGCGGTAAACTGCGCGTTGCCCTTGCCTAATATGGTTACTTGCTTTTGCACGGTGTCTTTACAACCAACATTTGTAGTAGTAATCAACTGCACATTGTAATTACCTGATGTAGAATAATTATGTGTGCCGTTTTGTGTGTTGATTGTTGTGCCATCCCCTAAATCCCAAGCCCAGCTATTAATAGAAGGGGCGGGAGTGGATGCATCTGTTAGCTGCATATTGTTACCGATACATGGAATACTAGAATTGAAATCGGCTGCCGGGTTTGCGTTAACTACCACCGGTTTAGTTAAACTATCGGCACAGGTGTTTCCGTAATCTAATTTTAACTGCACATTGTAATTGCCCGCAAGCGAGTATATGTGTGTGGTATTTTGTTGGGTAGAAGAATTACCGTCACCAAAGCTCCAGGTATAATCGGTAATTGTAGTGTTGTAAGGGTTAATAGTTTGATTGTTGAATACTGAAGTTGCCCCCTCGCATAAATCATTAGTGTTAAAGTTGATGGTTGTTCCCACAATTATATTCACCGGGTTAGCCGTAGTATCAGCACAACCGGCAATGGTAGAAGTAACTAGTTGAATAGTGTAAGTGTTGCTTTGTTGGTAAGTGTGCGAAGGATTTAATCCTGTTGTTGCAATACTTCCATCACCAAACAACCAACTATGATTCATTGCACCGGCAGAAATAGTAGAGTTGTTTACCGGTGTGGCTATGCTGTCGTTACAAACATCGGCAATGGCAAATGTTGCTACGGGAATTTCATATACGGTTACAACGTTGGTTAAACTATCGGCACAATTGTTTCCATAATCTAATTTCAGTTCTACGTTATAAGTACCGAAAGTGGCGTAAGTATGTGTAGTGTTTTGTTGTGTAGAAGAGTTGGCATCGCCAAAATCCCAAGCGTAGCTGTTTATGTTAGTGCTGTAAGGGTTAGTAGTTTGGTTGTTGAAAGTAGTTGTGCTGCCTTCGCAAACCGCAGGCGCAGTAAAATCAATCCGTGTTCCTATAGTCATAATAACAGGAGCGGTAACAGTATCGGCACATCCGCTAGCTACACTTGTAATTAACTGAATGGTGTAAGTATTACTTTGGTAGTAAGTATGCGAAGGATTTAAACCGGTTACAGCCGCAGTGGCATCTCCAAACAACCAATTGTAGTTCATTGCACCGGCAGAAATGGTAGAGTTGTTTACCGGTGTGGCTATGCTATCGTTACAAACATCGGCAATGGTAAATGTTGCTACAGGAATTTCATTTACGGTTACAACCTTGGTTAAGCTATCTGCACAATTGTTTCCGTAATCTAATTTCAGTTCTACATTATAAGTGCCGAAGGTGGTATAAGTATGGGCGGTGTTTTGTTGGGTAGAAGAGTTGGCATCGCCAAAATCCCAAGTGTAACTGTTTATGGTTGTGTTGAATGGGTTAGTGGTTTGGTCAGTAAATGATGTGGTGTTGCCTTCGCAAACCGCAAGAGCAGTAAAGTCAATGGTAGTTCCTCTATTTACAATAATTGGCTGAATGACTGTATCGGCACAAGCAGAATCTGAAACAGCAATTAACTGAATATTGTAGTTGCCAGAAAGCGCATAAGTATGTGGTGGGTTTTGTCCTACAACAGTTGCGGTAATATCACCAAAACTCCAACTCATATTCATGTTGCCAACTGAAATGGTGGAAGTGTTTATCGGTGCTGCTGTACCCGTGTTACATAAATCTGCCACTGTAAAATCGGCTACCGGTATTGGGTTAACGGTTACGTTGCGTTTTATGCTATCATAGCAGTTGCTGCCGTAATCAAGCATAAGTGTTACTTGGTAACTTCCTTCTGCTGAATAAGTATGCGATGGACTTTGTTGAGTGGAAGTATTGGCATCGCCAAAATCCCAGTTGTAAGAAAGTATTGCAGAGCCCGATGAGTTAACCGTAAGGTCAGTAAACTGTGTGGTTTGACCCATACAAACTTTTACTCCCGAAAACTCTTGCACTGCACCTATGATGATATTTTGAGGAAGTGTAACGCTATCCTTACAGGCACCGCCACCGGAGCTTGCTACCAAGGTAATATTATAGGCTCCCGATTGAGCATATTCATGCGATGGATATTGCGCTGTATCGTGTGCTGTGCCATCGCCAAAATTCCAATCAAAACTCATTATGCCGCTACTAATGGTGCTGTTATTGATGGGCGTATAAACACTGTCATTGCAAACCTGATTTACCACAATGTCTACATTAGGTTTAGCGTAAATGGTTACGGGTTGGGTAATACTATCGCTACAACCTGCAGGTGAAGTAAGCACCAGCTTTACTTGGTAAGTTCCACCGGTAGAATACAAGTGGTTGGGTGAAAGAGAAATAGAAGTGCTGCCATCGCCAAAATCCCAATGCCAATTGTAGAGTAAGCCATTTACATAGCGAGAAGTATTGCTAAAGTTTACTGGTGTACCCGAACAGGCATTGTTGACGGTAAAGCCTGCACTGTCGCTGGCTACATAAATTCTTGCTGTATCAAAGCCATCGCAAATAGCACTGGATACACGTACATAAACCGTAGTGTCTTTATCAGCAAAAAGATTTAGAACATAGTTAGGGTCAGTAGTAAAGAAGGAGTTATTACCCACTTGCCAAAACAACGTATCTGGTGTTACGCGTGAGGTAACTTGCAGATTTATGCTTTGTGGTGAGCAGAATTGAAATGGTCCACCAAAGTCCGGCTCGGGACCTAATATTTTAACGGTATCAATGATGAGCGTATCTTTTTTGCAAGCCGCTTGCAATTCGTAAATAATAGTAATAGGATATTCTCCGTAGTTGTTATAAATATGCCAAAAGCTAAGCGTATCGAACAAGTGCGGAGAGCCATCGCCTAAATCCCACTCTAAAGAAACTAAGCGAGCAGTATCTGGAGTATTTAAACTAAGCCTTACCGTATCAAAAGGGCAGTAGGCTTTACTGGTGTCATACACACTTAAGATTGGAACTTGAACACGGACACCGGCAGAGTAACCATACGATTCGTAAGAACCATAACCATACACATAAGTGATAATGCCTTGGTTGGCACTAATAGAATGGTCGCCTTGCGTAATAGTACGTTGTGTATAAGAATACGCAGGGTTTTGTGGCACCGGTAAAAACGATGCGCCAATTCCTACTCCATCAAATGTAACCGTGCTTAGGTCCGCAGTTTTGGCAACTATGTTGGCATAATAGGTAAACGTAGCGCTAGCGTTAGCAAAGGCATTAAAAGTTACAGTGTTTATAGATTGGTTAACGGGACTTAACGCAATCATAAACGGGTCGCCAATATCATCTAAGTTAGCATCGCAATCTGTACCAGTGCTATATTGCATAACAGTAACCGGTAAATTAGATGTAATTTCAGAAACGGCACTTCTGGTAAACTCATTAAACTGCCCTGCATTCAAATTGATTGGTGCACCACCGTTAATTCTAAACTGTGTTCCATTTTGCGAAGCAAGCACACGGAATACATCGTAATCTCTTCCAACGTAAGGCACGGTAACAAAATCCGTTCCCCAGGAAGGTGTTGGGTACAACTGATCGAAGAGGTGATCGCAATAGCCGCAGCCTATTATATTAGCGCAAACGTGTCCGCCAAACAAAGCAAAATTTTTATTGTTAGTGCCTCGAACTCTTGTGCCGGTAAGATCACCATTGGTGCTTTGCAGTTGATACACTTCGCCACTATCAATACTAATGCTGTAAGTAACACCAGCTGCATGTGAGCCTGCTGCAGTGGTAGGAGTTATATCAATGTTTGTTCCATCTTCTGTAGCTGCAATTAAAAACTCCGGACTGCCGTTGTTCATGTTTGCGTTAAACCAAGTCGTAACCAAATAATCGTTACCTACCGAGTTGGTAGGAAAAATAACAGCAGCATCGGATGTAGCTGTTTGATAATAATGAGCAAACACACTCACACATTCTGTTGTAGTAACATGCAATGCTTTGGTGTTAATTATATCGTTATCTAAGTTCTCGCCAATATTATAAGGTACAAGCACGAGTGTTGAAACCCCTGGAGTAACAGTAAATGTTTGCGACCACGCTTGCAATGGCGAAGAAATCATTCCACTGCAAGGCGTTTCTGAAGTAATGTAAACGCGCATTTCGCCAGACTGAGGATAATAGTTTTGTAAGAAGCCAAACCAAAAATCTTTTCCCTTTGAAATTTGAGCATTTGAAAGAGTGAATACGAACAACAACGCTGCGAGCGTGTAAAGTTTTTTCATGTTAGGTGTAATGAGCCTGTGTGTAATACAGACTTAAATGTAAAAATTAGGGTTGTATGCAGGTATTTATTTTTTACCAACAGTGAATTAACTGCAAGTATTTTTTTGGGAAGCGGTAGGTGAAAACAAAAAAAGCTCCCAACATTAGGAGCTTTTTTTTGGTACCCTCTCAGGTCAATTTATCGAACTTATCAGCGGATATAAAAAATGTAATTGACCTATACCAAAATACCTGAATTATACACTAGGTGTAACCATAAAGTCAGTCCAGATTGCGCTGACTGCTTACAGTGTATGATTTTTTACACTTAACACAATATTGAAAACTGACAGACCCAATTTGTAAAGGTCTATGTGCAATTTACCTCAGATACACTCCGGCTCCGGCTATTTTTTTATTTTCGTAAAGTTACATTTAACAGCTACCTACTATTGGGCTGAAGTATTTTTATTTACTAACTGTGGCTAAGACTAATCTATTTACTCTTGTTAAATCTCTTACGAAAAGTGAGAAGCGCTACTTTAAGCAGTTTTCGCGATTGCATGTAAAAGGGGATAAAAATAAGTATGTAATGCTGTTTGATTTATTGCAGAAGCAAAAAGTATATGATGAAGAATCTTTAATAGCTGGTTTGGGAGATAAAGATTTTACGCGTAATTTTTCGCAGGTAAAAGCTGCTTTACATAGGTTAGTATTAAAATCGTTGAGGAATTATCATCATCAATCCTCTCCGGAGATATATAGCCATGATCAGTTTTCAGACATTTATTTATTGGGCAAAAAGAATGAAATTAAACAAGCGCTGGAAGTTTCTGGACGACTGTGTGATATGGATTATCTTTCAGATATGCCCGAGGCTCGATTCTGGATTAAGAATTTAGAGTTAGGCTTGATTGTTAGATCAAATGATGTTCAATCGATTAGGGAGTTCAGTACAGATTACCTTTTGGGTCAGAATCAACTTTTGAATGAAATAATAGTGGGTCTTAAATTAAGGCATCTATTTATTTCTATTTATGAAATGTTAAGATGTATTGGGCTATTAAATACCGAGGAAGATTTGAATAGGGCGAAGAAAATTATTGAAGAGTTAGATGCTATTGATAGAAGTAATTTGAATAGTTTAAATATTCGTCTTTATCACCAAACACACTTGTTTTATGGATACATAACGGGGAACAATAAATGGGCTATCGAACATTCACGTAAGTTGGTTTTTTATGCGAAGAAGCATAAAGATAAAAATTCGACAAAACTGTATGATTACCTTATAGCATTGGGCAATCTTCTTGTTTTGGAAGTAAATTTTAATAACAAATTGAAACTTTATAATGAAATACGTCAATTGATTGGAAAGAAGACACAAACAGGTCAATATGCAGATGTTTTATGTAGGGCTACTACAGCTACGATGACATTGTTATTACACAACGGCAAAATTAAGCGCGCAAAAAGTATTTTGATAAATAATAAAATACTTCTGTCGTTTAATCAAATTGATGAACCCGCAAAACTAAGTTTTATGGCAGCTGCAATTTGGATAGA
>CAMBIM010000058.1 GCA_945867505.1 Chitinophaga pinensis | reverse complement strand
CTTTTTTTTATAAACCCCCTAAATGGGATTTATAATGAACATGATTTTCTTTTTCTCCGGGGTTTCCATAATTATCTAAAATGCTTTCAAACTTAAATCTAAACTACCTGATGAATGAGTTAACGCTCCAACCGAAACAAAATCAACGCCCGTTTCGGCATAAGCGCGAACTGTTGCTAAAGTTATTCCCCCACTGGCTTCGGTTTCATATTTTTTGTTTACCAGTTCAACTCCTTGTTTCATTAGTTCGGGTGTAAAATTATCGAACATAATTCGGCTAACATTACCCATCCGCAAAACCTCTTCTATATCTTTCAAACTTCTGGTTTCTATTTCAACAGGTAGACTTAATTTGTTTTTCTCCTGATAATCTTTTACCGCTAACAATGCTTTCTCAATTCCTCCACAAAAGTCAATGTGATTATCTTTTAGCATAATCATATCATATAAACCAAAGCGGTGGTTATGCCCGCCACCAATGCGCACTGCCCATTTTTCGAAGTAGCGAAGATTCGGTGTTGTCTTCCTGGTATCAAGAATCTTTGCTCCCGTTCCTTCCACCAATGCCACAAACTTTGAAGTATGGGTAGCAATGCCACTCATACGCTGCATAAAGTTCAATAGCAGCCTTTCGGCACGCAGGATAGATTTTACTTCGCCATATATCTTAAAAGCAATATCGCCTTTATGGATAGACGCACCATCACTTAAAATCTTTTCAAACTTCAAACCGGCATCAACCCTTTGGCAAACCAATTCTGCCAGTTCAACACCTGCCAATATACCTTCGGCTTTGCAAAGCAATTGTGCGCGTCCGTCTTTGCTTGCAGGAATACAAGCCAAAGAAGAATGGTCGCCCGTAGGAATCTTCCCTTCAAAGTCGACTATGTCTTCGGCCAAAGCTTCGTCAATAAACTTCTCAATATTATAACTCATGGAGAACGAAAATACATTTTCACAAAAAGAAAAGCGAATCATTTCTGATTCGCCTGTATTTTACTGGCTGTTTACTGCCGCTTTAAACTGCTGCTGATTTATTGTTCTTCAAACCTGATTTCCTGAATAGCCAAAGAACCACCTGTAGCTTTGGCATATACATAAGTTCTAAAGTTGCCCGAAGAAGTAGATAGGTTACCGATAAAGTATTTCGCTCCTTCCGGAGAAGTTCCTTGGTGCGCTATGGTGAAACTCTTGGGCTGATGGGTGGAAAAAAAGTTCTTCAACACCATTTCTGCCTGACTTTTGCTGTAAGAGTTGCCCGAATCCTTTATGGTAATTTCTACATTACTCTGAAAATTTGCCGCTAAGCCGGATGAATTTCCGCTACGGATAAGCCCCGCAAAACTTTCAAAACTCTGCGCCCGTGTTTGAATAGTAAACACAAAAACGGAGCAAATAATGGCAATAAGGGTTTTAAATAACTGGTTCTTCATTTTTATAAAATAAGTGAAATACTCGGGGCGAATACCGTGCCAACAGCCCGATGATTCAATTCACCCTTCAAAACTAAGAAAGCCGACTAAATTTGCCGCCCATGAGCAAGAAAGTTATCCTCATTATAATGGACGGCTGGGGTCACGGACCCGACCCAAAGCGCAGTGCTATTGCACAAGCCAATACTCCTTTTGTTGATTCTTTATATAAAAACTACCCCAACACCGAGTTGATTACGCATAGTGAATCGGTAGGTTTGCCTGATGGACAAATGGGAAACAGCGAGGTAGGACATATAAATATTGGCGCGGGCAGAATTGTTTATCAGGAACTGCAACGCATAAATATGGCCATTAGAACGGGTGATTTAGCGAAGAATGAGAAACTGCTTTCGGCAATTAATTATTGTAAGCAGTACGGCAAGCCATTGCACCTAATTGGCTTGGTATCAGATGGTGGCGTGCATTCTCAAATTAATCACTTAAAGGCTTTGTGCGATATTGCCAAGGCAAATGATTTGGGCAAAAACGATGTGTTTATTCACGCTATAACCGATGGCAGAGATTGCGACCCAAAGAGCGGACTTGGTTTTTTGAAGGAACTGCAAATACACCTGGATAACTCGGTTGGGCGAATTGCCAGTGTGTGTGGAAGGTATTACGCTATGGATAGAGATAACCGTTGGGAGCGAGTGAAACTCGCTTACGATTTAATGGTAAAAGGTGTAGGCAAAAAGAGTAATAATGTAATTAAAGAAGTAGAAACTAGTTACGAAGCTGGAGTGACCGATGAATTTATACTTCCCATTGTTTCAGCTGAAAACTTCGAAGCCATAAAAGATGATGATGCTGTAATTTGTTTCAACTTCCGTACCGACCGTTGCCGCGAAATTACCAAGGCGCTTACACAACAGGATTTTCCGGAACAGGAAATGAAAAAGCTGAATTTGCACTATACCACTATGACGATGTATGATCATAGCTTCAAGAATGTGGCTAACATTTTTGATAATGCAGATTTAACCCAAACTTTGGGCGAAGTATTGCAGCGCAATGATAGAACTCAGGTGCGGGCTGCAGAAACCGAAAAGTATCCGCATGTTACCTTCTTTTTTAGTGGAGGAAGAGAAAAGGAGTTTACTGCGGAAACACGATTGATGGCAGCAAGCCCTAAAGTGGCTACCTACGATTTACAACCCGAAATGAGTGCCCTGCCTTTAACTGAAAAAATTCTGGAAGAGATAAAAACAAACGCGCCCGATTTCATCTGCCTTAACTTTGCCAATACCGATATGGTGGGGCATACGGGTGTTTTTTCCGCTGCTGTTAAAGCTGCTGAAACGGTGGATGCCTGTGTAAAAAGAATTACCGAACTGGCTCTTAAAAAGGATTACACCCTGCTTATTACTGCAGACCACGGCAATGCCGATTATATGATAAACGAGGATGGTTCACCAAACACAGCGCATACACTAAATCCTGTGCCTATATTCCTGGTAGATAAAACCTTACATCCACAATTGCACGAAGGTAAGTTGGCAGATATTGCGCCTACCGTTCTTAAGCTAATGGGCATACAACAACCGGAGGTGATGACGGGTGTGAGTCTATATTGAATATAAGCCAAAGCCAAGGTTTTAATAGTTAGTCTGGCAACAAATCTCCCTTATTTTCGTTTTAAGCTGTAAAACCATTGCCATGAAAAACACTGTTTTATTAGCCGTTTTTGCTTTCTTCTTTACCAAAATAATTACCGCTCAGCACTGTAGCGAGCCAACAATACCAAACACTACAGCCTATGCCAAGTTGCAGGATGGCATGGGTTTTATAGGTTCGTATGCTTTACCATGTATTGCACAGGGAACTTATACCGAGGTGCAAACTCCTTTAAAGAACTTCCACTTTATAAAACACCTAAATGGCGATGATACCGTTTATGCAATGCGTATAGAAAGTATCAGCAACCTGCCCGATGGCATGTGCTGGGTAACCAACAAATCCGATAATACTTTTGCTGCTGGTGAGGGCGGAAGCCTGATTGTGCGCGGAACAACCAACGATAACGTTGGACAATACAACCTAAAAATCATAGTTAGTTTTGATATTGATGGAAGTGGCAATTTCGGTCGCGCTAACGAGAACTATAATAAAGTATCGAAAAGCGGACGGATGATACTGCGAGTAAACGCTCTTGGTACGGCTTGCCCGGGTATTCAGTATTCGTTACCCGGTAATGTATCGGGATCTGAAACTTCTATAATCACAGATAAGTAGTTAATATTTTGTTATCTCGTTAATTCCTTCACCACAATAAACACCGCTACCGAAAGCACAAACCAGCCGAAGTATTTTTTTAGATGAGTGGACTGAATATGCCGTTGCAGGTAACTGCCTATAAACACACCGGCAATTGAAAAGAGAGAGAATTGAAACAGAAACTGCCAGTCCATATTTGGGTTAGAATGTACATCTCCCAAAAAGCCAATAAAAGAATTAGCAGCCACCAAAACCAATGAAGTGCCCAATGCCTTGCGCATAGGCAAGTGCGCAAAATAGACCAGTGCAGGCACCATTAAAAAGCCACCGCCTGCACCTACTAATCCTAAAAATCCTCCAATTAAAACAGCGAACAGTATTAGCTTTATGTAGTCAATTTCTGCCGTTTGGTTTATGGTTTCTTCTTCGGGTTTAGCGGTAATCATTTTATAAGCCGCGCCAAACATTACGGTAGTTAGCAGTAAAAGAATAAGGTGGTTTTTATCGAGCGTAAAACTGCCAATCGTGAAAATATCTTCCGGTATTGCCGGCATTATAAACCTTCGCATGGCATACACCGCAATTACAGAAGGCAAGCCGTAATAAAGAACCGAATTATAATCCACCAGCTTTTTGCGTATGTTCTGCACCGCACCACTGGTTGCTGTAATACCTATCAAGAAGAGTGAGTAGCCCGTAGCCACCGATGCTGGAATGTGAAAAAAATATACCAAAACAGGAATAGAAAGCAGCGCACCACCACCACCCATTACACCCAATATTAAACCGGTAGCCACAGCACCAAGGTAACCGAGTATGAGGTAAACATCCATGGCGTGCAAAATAGCAAACGCAAAACTTGAAACATTAAACAAATGCAAACATTCGGCAATAAACTGTAAACTGTAAAAGGCAAAACCTATATTTGACCTATGCTTTTAAAGCGAGCCATTACTTTTATTCTTACGCTCATCATCCTTTTTGCCGATAGCGGACAAACTATTTATGCGCATACCTGTCTTAAAAGTAGGCAAACGCACATCAGCATTGGTCAACCAAAGCATTGCTGTGCAGAGAATAATACTACCAGCCAATGCACTATTAAAAAATCAAACTGCTGCGAGATAAGTTCAAAATATCTAAAGCAAGATTTTATTAACCAACAAACCGAAGCTAAAGCGGTTAAACTTGAAGTGGCAGTGCTATTATGCTCCCAGGTTTTTGTTTTGGTTAAAGAAGATTTAGTTCTCCATTATAACAACACTTCTCCTCCCTTAGGTTTCAGTAAAAGCGAAATCACTTTTACACAGTCTTTCAGAATTTAGGAATCACTTCTTTAACTCCCCTCAAGAGGAGAACTATTGTCTCGATTAAAATTTATTATTGAAGAGCAACCCAAGTCCCCTTTAGGAGATTTAGGGGCTTTTAAAATCTGAAAGATGAAGTCTGTATTTAATTACCTAACTCCTATGACCCACAATCGACACTGGCTGTTTATTGCCTACTGTCTACTGCCTACTGCCTACTGTTTTTCACAGACCGACACTACCCAGAAACAGGTAAACGTTAATGACGTTGAAATCTCTACTAAAAAAGTTACGCGTTTAGAAATGAGCACCATGAATGTGGAGGTGATAAATAGTGGTGATTTGGTAAAAGATGCTTGCTGTAATTTAAGTGAAAGCTTTGAAAATACTGCTACGGTAGATGTCAACTTTACCGATGCGGTTTCGGGGGCAAAAGAAATACGCATGTTGGGTTTAGATGGCGTGTATACGCAAATAATGATTGAGAACATTCCCAGCATTCGCTCGCTCGGCAATACTTTTGGTTTAAACTATATTCCCGGTCCGCTTATGAGTTCTATACAGGTGAATAAAGGAGCGGGCAGCGTGACAAACGGTTACGAAAGCATGACCGGACAAATAAACGTAGAGCTGAAAAAGCCGCAAACTGCCGACAGGTTGTTTGTCAATTTGTTTCTTAATCAGGATTTACGGAGTGAGTTGAATTTAATTTCTGCTACCAAAATAAACAAACAATGGAGCACGCTAACCTCGCTTAACGGTCAACTTTCTTTACTTAAAATGGATTTTAACCGCGACCATTATTTAGATAATCCGTTGGTGAAGAATCTGAATTTGTTTCATCGGCTAACATATATGAGCGGTGGGCTTTTTAGTTTTTGGTTGAATGCTGCTGCTACTATTGAAGATAGAAAAGGCGGCTCTATTCATTTTAATCCGAATGAAAGCCGATTTGCCCAAAACAACTGGGGTATGAATTTAAACACGCGCAGGGTAGAAGTGTTTGCCAAAACAGCTTTCAATCTTCCGAACGAAAATTTCATTGGTATTCAATACAAATACATTTACCAAAACCAGTTTGGTTATGTGGGTAGAAGAGATTACACCGCGTTGGAGCATTTTGGTTACGTCAACTTCATTTATCAAAAGAATCTTAACGAAGATGAAGATGCCTTAAAGGTTGGCGCATCCTTCCTCACCGATTATGTAACCGAGCAGTTTGATACCTTTAACCGTAACCGCTTAGAACTTGTGCCGGGTGTATTTACCGAGGCCAGCTTTAGTTTTGGTACCGATAAAAAAGTGCAGTTGGTAACAGGTATGCGGGTTGACCAACACAATAAGTACGGCACTTTTGTTTCACCCCGCTTTAACCTAAGGTGGAACATTGTTTACGATTTAAGTTTGCGCGTTTCGGCAGGCAGAGGTTACCGTGTTCCAACTTTATTTGCCGAGAATTTCGGTTTGCTGGCAAACAGTCGCGCTATAACTATTGACCCGAATATAAAAGCGGAGCAGGCGTGGAATTACGGAGCAAGTTTAAACTATAAGTTCTTTCTTGGCTTTAGGGAGGGCAACATTAATGTAGATTATTATCGCACCGATTTTATTCATCAGGTGGTAGTTGATTTAGAAGATGCTCGGCAGTTACAGTTTTATAACCTTCCGGGTAAATCGTTTGCCAATGCTATACAAGCAGAGATAAGTTATGAAGTGATAAAACGCTTTGATGTAAAGTTGGCTTACAAATACGAACAGGCGAAGACGGATTATAACAGTGGAAGAAAAATAATTCCGCTTCGTCCGCAGCATCGTGGTTTAGTTTCGTTGCAATACATCACCAGGAACAACCACTGGCGATTCAACACCGGTTTAAATTGGTTTGGCAAAACACGTATTCCTGATACTTCGTTAAATGATGAAGCAAATAAGCGCGGCACAAAATCAAAAGATTTTTTTCAGCTTAACGCGCAGGTTACTTTTAAATGGAAACAATGGGAAGTTTATTTAGGGGGCGAGAACCTGCTTAACTTCCTGCAGAAAAATCCAATCATATCAGGCGACCAACCATTCAGCAACCAATTTGATGCTTCGCTTATCTGGGGGCCTTTGCGCGGAGCAATGGCGTTTACGGGTGTGAGGTTTGTTCTAAAGTAAGTTAATTTCAAAACGCATAAGCAACATTGCAGCATACATACGTTATGTTCGATAATCAAAAATCAAATAATATGAAAACTCAATTCAAATCATTTCTATGTTCATTCTTCCTAATCGCTATTCTTTCTGCCGGTCTTAGTGCAGCAGAAAAACAAAAGAGCCAGGTAATTAATATTCAAACTTCTGCTATTTGCGGTTCATGCAAAGCACGGGTTGAAAAAGCCTTAAAGTCAACCGATGGGGTAGAAGAAGCCTTGTTGAACCTGAACAACAAGAAAGTAAAAGTGAAATACGACCCGGCTAAAACCAGTCCCGATAAACTACGCGAAGTAATTGCAGGTGTTGGATACGATGCCGATAATGTAAAGAAGAAAGAAGATGCTTTCAGCAAACTACCTATGTGCTGCCAAAAGCCAATGGAGGGCGATATGCATTAAATCCAATTCTGCTTTATATAAAATGCAAAGCCGAATCTTAATGTAGAATCAATATCTGCCAGCAACTCATCATCTAAGTTAGAAATATGAAAACAGGACTTTCCACTCAACAGTTTTACTAAACGCGGTGGAAGGTCTTTTTTTATTTCCGGGTGGGTGTAAATAGGAAAGTAGTAAAAGCCTACAAAGTTTTTCTGTACCATAAAGGCGGCAAAAAATATTTCACTTTTCATTATATCGGCAATTACCAACTCCTTATTGCTCCATAACTCATAACCTGTATCAGAATCCTTTTTAGCAGTTAAAGGCGGAGCATAGTTTTCTAAGAGCGGCTTTAATTGCTTGTATATTTCTACATAAGGATTTTTCTTCTTCGGTCGCATCTGTCACTAATTACTGTAATCATCAGTATTCATCACCGTAATCATTTTCACTTCTTATCCCAAACATAAAAACTTCTCTGTGCGGTGGGATAAACTACCAAGTTGGTAATGTTTACATGCGCAGGACTGGTAACAATAAAGTAGATGATATTGGCAATGTCTTCTGCCTTTAGCGGCTCGTAACCTTCGTAAACTTTCTTTGCTTTTTCTTCATCGCCATTAAAGCGCACTTTTGAAAATTCTGTTTCGGCAGCACCGGGGTCAATAGAGCAGCAGCGAATATTAGTTCCCACTAAATCTAAATTGATGGCTTCGTTCAATGCTTTTACAGCAAACTTACTGGCGTTGTAAACGCCACCTTCCGGGTAAACAATATGTCCGGCAGTAGAGCCAATGTTGATTACATGACCTTCGTTGCGCTCTACCATCATAGGTAAAATTGAGCGGGTGATGTAAAGCAAACCTTTAATATTCGTATCAATCATCTTTTCCCAATCGCCTATCAAACCTTCGTGAATTTTGTTTTTGCCTGATGCAAGCCCTGCATTGTTTACCAAAATATCAGGGACAATTTCACGACTGGCTAAATCGTTTGCCATTTCTACACACATGTTCAAGTCGCGCACATCAAAGCTATAGGAGATAACCTGCACATTATATTTCTCTTTCAAAATATTAGTGAGTGCTTCTAACTTCTCTGCCCGCCTTCCGGTAATAATCAAGTTGCAACCTTCTTTAGCCAACAGGTCGGCTGTGGCTTTTCCAAAGCCCGAAGTTGTACCGGTAATCAACGCCCATTTCCCTCTAACAGAATTCATGTTCATAGTTTGTTAACGGCAAATTTATTTGTTTAAACCAAAATCCTTTTACATTAGATTTTAATGAAAAGATTTTTACTCACAAGTCTATTAACTCTTAACTATTATCTATCGGCTATCGCATCTGGCGATAATTTTACTGCCGGTGCGCGAGCTACAGCATTAGGAGATGCTTCGGTTACGTTAGCGGATGTTTTTTCAACCACCACCAATCAAGCAGGTTTGGCTTATATGACTAACTATTCGGTTGGTGTGTATGGCGATAGGAAATTCGTGAATGCCTCTATCAATAATTTTAATGCTGCATTAGCTATACCGGTTAGTGCAAAGGTGGGCACGTTTGGTTTAAGTGCGAATTACTATGGTTACAAATATTATAATGAAACTAAAATAGGCCTGGCTTATGCCCGCAAGTTTGGTGAGAAGTTTTCGATGGGTGTGCAATTCGATTTTTTGCGCATGAGCATTTTAGAAAATGGAAATCGCAACTTCTACACTTTCGAGTTAGGCTTTCAATACAAACCTTGGAAAGTGCTGACGATTGGTGCGCATATTTATAATCCCATTCCTTATAAAGTAGATAAAGTATTTGGAGAGCGATTGCCAACCGTTATCAAATTTGGTTTGGGTTACGAGCCATCGCCTAAAGTTTTATTGGCGGCAGAATACGAGCAGGATATAAATTACAAGCCGCAGTTTAAGGCGGGCATTGAGTATCGCCCCATTAAGTATTTGCACTTGCGTGCCGGTGCACAAACTACTCCGTTTAGTGCATCGTTTGGTTTGGGTGCAAATGTAAAGGGCTTGAATATTGATTTGGCTTCTTCTTACCATCCGGTGCTTGGCTTCAGTCCGCAGGCGGCTATTATTTATTCGTTTAGCAAGAAGAAGAAATGAAAGCACTTCTCCCTAAATCCTTCTCCCAACGAGAGGGACTTAAATACATAGTGCCTGTACGTATTATTTTTTTTGCGCTTTGCGTTTTGCCCTTTTCGTTTTTACAAGCGCAAATACAAAAGCCACCCGTGCAACAGAACGATGGTAATGATGTGCAGGATATCATCGAAAACAACGCACAGCAAACAGAAAGTGAAACCTTTGATTACGATGCTTACATTGATGACCTGGAACGTTTCAAAGAGCATCCCATCAACTTAAACACAGCCGATGCCAGCGACTTAGCCGATTTACCTTTGCTTAACGCGCAGCAAATTTCTACTTTGGTTGAATACATTGCCAGGAGCGGCAAACTGATTTCTATTTATGAGTTACAGGCAATTCCGGAATTCGATTTGCCACTTATTAACCGCCTGTTGCCTTATGTAAAAGTAGATAATGATGTGCGCGAAGAACACTTTACAGCCAAGCAACTTTTTAGTAAAGGCAAGTTTATGTTCGTTACACGCTACCGTCAGCAGATTGAAAAAAGTGCCGGTTACCAACGCAGCGATGGCAGAGGTTACATTGGCAGACCGTTTGGAATGTTTGCGCGTTTTAGATATAACTATGGCAACAAATTGAGTTATGGAATTACTGCGGAGAAAGATGCTGGAGAAGAATTCTTTAAAGGCTCTAATAAGAAAGGTTTTGATTATTACAGCGGGCATATTTTTGTGCGCGATATAAAAGTGCTAAAGGCCCTTGCGCTTGGCGACTATGAAGTGCGCCTGGGGCAAGGTTTAATTATGTGGAGTGGCTTTGGTGTGCGCAAAAGCCCTTCGGTAATGCATGTAAAGCGCGAAGGAATGATTCTGCGGCCATACACTTCGGTGAATGAATACAACTTTATGCGCGGTGGTGCATTTACTTTGGGTGCAAAAGATGTTTCGGTTACTGCCTTTGCTTCTTTCAAACAGATTGATGGAAATATTTTAACGGCTATTGATTCAAGTATAAATGCAGATGAATCTTTCTCCTCTTTTAATGAATCGGGCTTCCATAGAACGCAAAATGAAATCAATGACCGCAACTCTATCAACCTATTGACAACCGGTGGCAATGTTTCTTATGCAAAGCGCGCCTGGCATGTGGGTGCGAATGCAGTTTACTCCCGTTTCTTCGGCAATTTTAGCCGCACACTTTATCCATACAATCAATTTGATTTGAATAGAAATCAACTGCTAAACGCCAGTATTGATTATCATTTTGTGGTCAAGAATTTTCACTTCTTTGGTGAGGAAGCTATCAGCGATAACCTCGGCTTTGGTTTGCTGAACGGAGTAATGATGAGTTTAGATAAGAAGGTAGATGTAAGTATTCTGCACCGGTATTACAGCCGCAACTATCAAACTATTTATGCCAGTGCTTTTGCCGAAGGCAGCCGTCCGCAAAACGAGAACGGTTTGTATTTTGGCTTGAGTGTTCGCCCGGTTTCTATGTTACGGTTTGATGCTTATTTTGATTTATACATGAGCAAGTGGTTGAAGTATTTAACCGAAGCACCAAGTTGGGGCAGCGATAATTTTTTGCAGGCAACGTTTACGCCCAACAAGAAAATGGAAATGTATGCGCGTTACAGATTTGAGTTGAAAAAGAAAAACCAAACCGATAACGATGGCGCGTTTGATTATTTGGTGAATGAAAGAAGGCAGTCCATCCGCTTTAATGCCAAGTATAAAATTAGCGATGCGGTTACGCTTGCTAATCGTATTGAGTGGATGAATTATAGAATTGGCAACAGTAAACCCGAGAACGGTTTTGTTATTTATCAGGACGCTACTTTTAAAATGTTGAGCTTTCCGCTTTCGTTTAATGCGCGGCTGGCGATATTTAAAACCAGCTCTTACAACAGCCGCATTTACGCTTATGAAAACGATGTGCTTTACTCGTTTTCTATTCCTGCATACTACGGCAATGGAATGCGTTACTATTTAACCCTTCGCTACACCGCTACTCGTAATATTGATTTCTGGGTGCGTTTCTCTCAAACACAAATGTTCAATAGCAAAACATTTGGTAGCGGACAGGATATGATTAACACCAACCACAAAAGCGAAATTAAATTGCAAATGCGGTTGAGGTTTTAATGAGGTTATCTCTCAATCAAAATCTTGCCGGAATAGGTTTTTCCTTGCTGTGTTACTCGCACTATATAAAAGCCATTGCTTAATTCGGTAGTGCCAATTACTATTTTGTTGTTAGCCTGTTTTACTTCGGCATTCATTCTTGCGCCAAGTATATTGTAGAGTTCAACTTTAGCATTGCTCAAATCAACATCTTCTGCCACACAAACAAAATAATCGCGCGCGGGGTTGGGATAAATTTTGAGCAAAGCATTATTCGGCAATTCAGGTTCAACACCAAGCGATAATTCAGGATTCCAGATGGAATCGGAATACATCAGCAAACCGCCTCTTGAATTGCCCACTATATATTCTAACAAACCATCGTTGTTGATATCAGCAATAGAAATGATTGCCTTTGAGCCAACATCGGCTTTTAAAAAGTTAGAATCAACCAGTGTAAAGCTACCAGCGCGAAGGTTGCTTGGGTTTACGGAGTATTTAAAAACAACACCTTTATCTGAACCCACAAACAAGCTAAGTGCGTTTCCTTCTTTCCTAATAACCGGTTGCGAACTACCTGCCGAAGTACCCAATTGCGTAACGCTAATATTTCCAAAGTCCTTGTTTACAGAATCTATATGAAACAATGGATTTGTTTTGGTGCCGAAGTTCCAGTAATAAGAGATTTTACCATCCTTTTTACCTACTACTAAATCTAATAGCGAGTCGCCATTCATATCATAAATAAATGGCGCGCTGTATTGTCCTACATCTATACCAAAATATTGAGGGGTGGTCATGCTGGAAAAATTAGCAACTGACCCTCCGCTGTTTTTAAAGTAGTGTAAAAAGCCGTTAGAGTCACCCACCAACATATCTTGCTTGCCGTCTCCATTTAAATCGCCAAAAGCCGGATGCGGTGCTACCAATAGATACGTGCTAAAGCTATCGTAGTCTTCCGTTATCATTTTAAACTTAGGCGAAGTTGCAGTTCCGGTATTTTGGTAGTAGGCAATAGTGCCTTTATAGGTTTGGAAAGGACGGAAGTAACCGTAGTTGCCTACTACAATATCCTGCAAACCATCGCCATTAAAATCGAAGAATACAGGTTTTGAGTCGGTGCCTAAATCAATCATTTCGTGCACCAGAAACGAATCGCTTTGATATTGAAAATTGCAAAGCTGATTGTTTACATTCTTGTAAAGCATTACATTTTTTACATCGCGCCCGCCAAGGCCCGGGTTAGGGGCAATTATTAAATCTTCCAAATTATCGTTGTTGGCATCTACCCCATAAGCAGCCGGATAAGTAGGCATAGTAATAGGCGTATTGCAAACAGGGTAAAGCGAATCCCATTGCGTAATATCGGCATAGCTGCTATCGCCACCGTTGCGCAAAAACATCAGGTTGTCGTAGCCAATGTTGCCATTCAGCAAATCTACATCATGGTCATTGCCATCATCAAAACTAAAAATGGTATTGCCGGAATGTCGTGCCCCGTTGGCTTGCGATGGTGCTTCTCCGTTTCCTTTGCAACTAACATTCAAAATCATGGAGTTCGAAATAGAATTCTGCTGCACATTGCCCCAACATAAAGAAACATTGGCATACTTAAACGAATCAACATTGTAATGAATATCGCCTTCATTTTCTTTGGTTTGGTTCTCGTAATACTCTATTGAAGAACCAAATATTCCGTAGGTCAACACATCAATATCACCATCAAAATTTACATCGGTAAAAACCGGCACATCAGCTATGGTTGTCCAAATATTTACATTGTATATGCCATCGTTATATAGCAACAAACTGCTCACTAATTCAAAGTGCAACAGACCGGCCTCATAAGTTCCTTTGTAAACTCTTGTGCCGGTGTTGGCATGCGTAAAAATATCGGGTGCGCCATCGTTGTTGTAGTCGCGAATGAGGGCCCAGGCATTTAAATCTTTAGGGAAAAGAGATTCGTATTGCGGAGCATAAGTAAAGGTAGAATCGTAACCTGCGCCATTGTTGATGTAGGTAAGCACCTTATCGCCCACCCGGTCAAACACAAACAAATCTTTATAGCTATCATTATTCAAATCTATACTGGAGAACTGGGGCGAGTTCACACCCCCCACCCAGGGCTGGCGAAGGTCAATCGTGTTCCGCTCTACCGGTATGCTTAC
>CAMBIM010000057.1 GCA_945867505.1 Chitinophaga pinensis | reverse complement strand
CTTTTTATCCAACCGGTGCTGTGGAAATCATCTGGCAAATCTCCTTTAAGTAACTGCAACGATTGCTGCCACATTGTAAAGGAATGCGAAATAAAATATACATCACCCAAAACACAAACAACATAAAAACCAAACACAAGTAGGTAAGGAATTACCGCAATTTTCTTTTGCGCTTGAGAATACAAATTGGCAATTATAATTAACGCTAAAAAGAAAATGTTGAGCAAAAACAGCATTACAGACTTTGTGTCCTTGTATTTCATCGAACTGTCGTCTGGTATTGTTGTATCGTGCAATACATAAGTAGTTAACCACGAAAGTGCAATCGTTGAAACAACGGCAACGCCAAACAAAATTGTAAACACACGCAATAATTTCTTTGGTTCAACCTGAAAAAATTGCGCGGTGGTAAACGATTTTCTATACACGTAGCCCATCATAAAACCGATGGCCATAACAAGTATGTATATGATGAGTGAAAACATTTTAATCTTTAGCTCTGTCAATTAAAGTTTGAGGTAACAGCTTCGTTGTTTTTGCGCCAAGCTCTTTCATTTTTTCCGCTCGCCTTACTAAGTTACCGCTGCCTTCGTGTAATTTTTTCATTGCTTCTTCATAATCGCCTTGAGTTTTTTTAATTCCGTTTCCTACTTTTATCAAGTCATCTATAAAAGCAACAAACTTGTCATAAAGTTTTCCGCCTTCTTCGGCAATTTCAATAGCATTGCGAGTTTGCCGTTCTTGTTTCCAAATAGAAGCAATAGTGCGCAACGTTGCCAATAAAGTTGTTGGACTTACAATTACAATTTTCCTATCCCATGCAAAGTTGAACAACTCAGCATCACCTTGCACGGCCAAACTGAACGATGATTCGATTGGCACAAACAGCAAAACAAAATCGGGTGATTCTAAACCAACTGCTGTTTGATAATTCTTATCGCTCAAAACTTTTACGTGATTGCGGAGCGACTCGATATGCGCTTTCAGAAATCTCATTCTATCCTCTTCATTTGCCGCGTTTACACAAGCAGAATAAGCAACCAGCGAAACTTTTGAATCTACAATTACATGTTTGTTATCGGGTAAGAAAATAACTGCATCAGGTCTAATTCGCTCGTTGTATGCATTGGTAGTGGCATACTCCATTTTGTATTCTTGCCCCTCCTTCAATCCGCTGCGTTCAAGTACTTTCTCTAAAACCATTTCACCCCAGTTACCTTGTTGCTTGTTGTCGCCTTTTAATGCAGTAGCTAATTGGTTTGCTTCCTCACTTATTTGTTTATTAAGGTCAATTAGATTTTTGATTTCTGTTTTTAGCGTAATGCGCTCTGCCGATTCGTCTTTGTAAGCCTTATCAACTTTGGCTTCAAAATCTTTAATTCTATCTTTTAATGGATTCAGAATAACATCCAAATTGGTTTTGTTCTGCTCGATAAACTTCTGACTTTTCTCATCCAAGATTCTATTCGCTAGGTTCTCAAACTCTTTGGTAAATTTTTGATTCAGTTGCTCAAGTTCTCCTTTCTGTTCGCTTAACTTCTGACGCAGGTTTTCATTCTCAGTCTTAGAAGAAGCCAAAGATGAGTTTAACTCCTCTGCTTTCCTTCGCTCTTCGGTTAGTTTTCTGTCTGCGTCTGTGGTGGCATTCCGTAAATCATTTTTTAAATCGCTTACACTTTGCTCCAGCAACCGCGCTTTTTCGTTGGCAGTGCTTAATACCCCTTCGCTTTTACTTTTTAAAAAGAAAAAAGCAAAAGCAAAGCCAACTGCCAATCCAAGAATCAGAAATACAATATCCATTCGGTGTTAAGTAATTTAGAATTTTAAAAATAGCAATACTCATCAGATTGAAAATAATTTTCAACTTCGCCCGTAACTTCAATTGATGAAAATTTCTGCCGATATTTTTGAAAATACCGAAACCGCTTACGCGACTAAAAGCAATGGCGAATTACATAAAGCTAAAGTGATGTTTCAGTTAATGGGCAATAACTCGCTGGTTAATCTCGGTAGTTCACTAGCTTCGTTTGCGCTTTCGCTTCGCCTACCAGTTTCGCCCTTGTTCAGGGTTACTGTTTACAATCATTTTTGCGGTGGCGAAACTTTTAGCGAGTGCAAAAAAACAATTCATGAACTTGGAAAAAATAATGTGGGCGTGTTGCTTAATTACGGAGTAGAGTTGAAAGAAACCGAAGAGGATTTTGACAAAACAATTGCGAAGAATATTGAAGCACTCGAGTTTGCTGGTAAGAACAAATCGGTAAAGGCACTATGCGTAAAGATTACTGGCTTTGGAAGATTCTATTTGTTCGAAAAAATTCAGAGCGGAGAAAAGATAAGTGTTACAGAAAAGAAAGAATTACTGAAATTAAAGCACCGGTTCAAAAAACTGTGTGAAGTAGCTGAACAAAACCAAGTAGCCATTTATGTAGATGCCGAAGAAAGCTGGATTCAAAATCCGCTGGATGAGATGGTGGAAGAAATGATGGCAAAGTATAACCGCAAACATTGCATTGTGTTCAACACGTTTCAAATTTACCGGTGGGATAGGTTGGATTACCTGAAACAACAAATTGAAAATGCAAAAGCCGGAAACTATTTACTTGGTGTAAAGTTGGTGCGCGGTGCATACATGGAAAAGGAACGCGAACGTGCTGCTGAACTGAACTACGAATCTCCTATTCATAAAAACAAAAAAGCGGTAGACAAAGATTTTGACGAAGCAGTAAACATCTGTCTAGATAATGTCGATTCGCTTTTTGTTTGCATTGCCTCGCAAAGCGAGGAAAGTACTTTGCTAGCTATTCAGCATATTGATAAAAAGAAAATTGAGCGCACAAGCGAGCGCATTTTATTCTCACAACTGTATGGCATGGGCGATAACATTACGTTCAACCTTGCCAAGTTTGGTTTTCATGCTACTAAATATTTGCCATACGGACCGGTAAAGGATGTTATTCCCTATCTCATTCGCAGAGCTAACGAAAACACTTCTGTCTCAGGGCAAACAAGCCGCGAGTTTGCTTTGATTAAAAAAGAATTAAAACGCAGAAAGCGAAATTAAAAATGAAGTTTGCTTAAATGAACTGACTGGTTGAATAACTCTTTACCATTTACTCCATAAATTTTAAAGAATACTTCAGGATCGGTTTGCTGCCAGTCAATCTCAATAGCACCGGTGTTATAATCAAGCACTACATTTCCTACACGGTTGACGTTGGGTATATCCACTCGTTCCAATTGAGTTATACCGCTAGATGATAAATCATAAACCGGATAAAGATTCGGCTCAACCCGCTTAGATAATTCTGCCAGATGAACATCGCCCGAAATAAAAACTACCCCATTAGCATTTGCATCACGAATAGTTTGAAACATCCGTTCTTGTTCCATCGGAAAATTGCCCCAAGTTTCATAACCATCTAATGAACGCGCAAACTGAGTGCTGCTGCCTATTATTCGCACCTGCGCAGGCTTCAATAATTCATTCTTGAGCCAATTCCATTGTTCCGCGCCTAACATAGTTGCACTTGAATCCGGGTTAGGAATATAATCGTCATTTGCATCGGTAATTAAATGTGTGCGAAAGGTTCGCTCATCTAACAAAATTATCTGTACCCGGTGCGCTGAATCGCCATAGGAATAAGAGGTATAGATACCCGCATGGTTTCTTCTTTCCGATACAACAGGTTCATTCCAAAAATCTACAAAAATATTTTTCGATTCTTCTTTCTTAGTGTATTCTAATCCGGCATCATTCTTTCCATAATCATGATCATCCCAAGTGGCAATTACTTTGCACGATTGCAGAAGACTCTGAAATTCTTTTTTGCAACTTAACTTACCATACTTTGCAAGCAACACATTCATATCTTCTGTATCGCCATAAATATTATCGCCTAAATAAACAAACACATCGTTTTGTTTGGCTACCACCGCATTCAAAATAGGTTGTTCTTTATTTTCTGAAGCGCAGGAGCCAAAAGCAATTTTTGAAATATTACCGATGGGTTCGGCATGCAGCGGGCGATGGCAAATTACCACCGCATCGGTTTTGCAACCGGTAAAAACATAAAGGTAACTGACAATAAGCAGCGGGTAAAACAAATTCTTCATCTCATATCTTTACAGTAATGAAAATAGCAATTGATTACATTTGACTATTCAACGGTGAACCGCGAACTGTAAACTGCTAACTGAAATGAATCCGAATCTCGACCCTGATAAAGAACTGAACTCTTCCGAGCTGGAAGTAGAAAGAGCCCTGCGCCCAAGAGCCATTGACGATTTTATGGGTCAGCCTAAAATAGTTGACAACCTGTTTGTGTTTATGGCCGCGGCCAAGCAACGCAGCGAAGCACTCGACCATGTATTGCTGCACGGCCCTCCGGGTTTAGGCAAAACTACCTTAAGCTATATTGTAGCTAACGAAATGAACGTAGGTATTAAAATTACCTCCGGACCGGTGCTGGAAAAACCTGGTGACCTAGCGGGCTTGTTGACCAATCTTGAAACCAACGATGTTCTTTTTATTGATGAAATACATCGCCTTTCACCGGTGGTAGAAGAATACCTGTACAGTGCAATGGAAGACTATAAGATTGATATCATGATTGATACCGGTCCGAATGCACGCAGCGTTCAGATTAGTTTAAATCCGTTCACTCTTGTTGGTGCCACCACCCGCTCCGGTTTGCTCACAGCACCGTTGCGTTCGCGTTTTGGTATTACCTGCCGCATGGAGTATTACGATGCGGAAGTGCTCAAGAACATTATTAAACGTTCGGCAAAAATATTGAAGACAGAAATAAACGAAGATGCCGCTTTCGAAATTGCGCGCAGAAGCCGCGGCACACCGCGTATTGCTAATTTACTTTTACGCAGAGTGCGCGATTTTGCACAGGTAAAAGGCGATGGAACCATCACGCTTAAAATAACCAAGTATGCACTTGAAGCACTGAACGTAGATTTGTTTGGGCTTGATGAAATGGATAACCGCATCCTGTCTGCCATTATTGATAAGTTTAAAGGAGGACCGGTGGGCATTACCACTATTGCCACTGCCGTGGGCGAAGAAGCCGGAACAATTGAGGAGGTGTATGAACCGTTCCTGATTAAAGAAGGTTTTATTAAACGCACCCCGCGCGGACGCGAAGTAACAGAACTCGCTTATAAGCACCTGGGCAAAACTCCGCCAACGGTTGGTCCAAGTTTGTTTTAGCCCATCAAAATATTTAACCCTTCACTTACGTTTAATTACAGCACTGTTTCATTTCACAAAACTCAATCATGAACAAATTCTTCCTCTTCGCCTTTATACTTATTTCTGCTAATGTTTCTGCACAGGAACTTAAACCTACTATGACACAGGCCTTGCTAAAGGTGTCGGTAGTAGACGATAAAAACAAACCGCAGGCCAACCAGCGCGTAACTTTTACTTCTGTTAAGGACGGTAAAGAATTCAGCGGCACTACCGATGCCAAGGGCAGGTTTCAACTGCTTATACCGCCCGCACAAAACTATAAGGTGAAGTATAAAATTTTCACCAAGGTGCAGAGCGATTTAGTTTTAGAAATGCCTTCGGCAGATGGCGCTTATACTTTTGAATACAACATTACCGCCACTCCGCCTCGCACCTTTACGCTCGATAACGTATTCTTCGATAGCGGTAAATCTACCCTGCGTGCCGAATCAAATAAAGAACTGAACGAGTTGGCAGAATACATGAAAATTAAAACAACTTTGTTTATTGAAATTGCGGGACACACCGATAACGTAGGTGCCCCCGAAGCCAACCTGAAACTATCAGAAGACCGCGCTAATGCCGTAAAAAAATACTTAGAAACTAAAGGCATTGCACCGGCCCGCGTTACCGCCAAAGGTTATGGCGATACCCAACCCACTGCCGATAATGCCACTGCTGCCGGCAAACAAAAAAACCGCAGAACAGAGGTAAGGATTGTTTCAGAGTAGATACATTGCTCAATATGCTCGCAAAAACTCCACCGCCACCCTACTATGCCGTAATCTTCACCAGCCTTAAAACAGAAGGTAACACCAGCTATGCAGAAATGGCGCAACGAATGGAAGAACTCGCCAAACAACAACCCAGTTACTCAGGAATAGAATCGGCAAGAGAAGAGTTAGGCATTACCGTTTCGTATTGGAAAGATGTAGAAAGTATCCGCAACTGGAAGATGAACTTAGAACATTTGCAGGCGCAAAAAACTGGCAGAGAAGACTGGTACTCTCACTACAAAGTACGGGTGTGTTTAGTAGAAAGAGATTACGGGTTCGAAAAGTAGCGTCATTGCGAGGAAGGTTTGGCTTTGGAAACCTGACGAAGCAATCTCCCTGAGAAAAGACGGTTAAATAGAGCGCTGCCTCAACGCCTCATACAAAACAATACCCGTGCTTACCGATACGTTCAGTGATTCAGTTTTGCCCACCATAGGAATGCGCACGCGTTCATCGCAGGCTCGTAAAATTTCTTTTGAAACACCGTTGCCTTCCGAGCCCATTACAATAGCGCATGGCACCGTAAAATCTACCTTTGCAATTTCCGAACTCATTTTCATTTCTGTGCCGTAAATGCGAATGCCGTTTGTTTTTAAATAATTGATGGCAGTAAGCAAACTCTTTTCGCGGCATACCAACACATGCTTAAGCGAACCGGCACTGGCTTTCATAGCCTCCGTATTTATTTGTGCCGAGCCTTGTGCAGGTACAATCAGCGCGTGAACGCCCATGCACTCTGCCGAACGAGCAATAGCACCAAAATTTCCCACATCGGTAATACCATCTAATACAATAAACAAAGGCGTTTGCCCTTTAGCATACACATCATGCAGCACATCATCAATACTGTAATAGTTGATAATGGAAAGAAAACCAATGGCTCCATCGTGGCTGGCACCCTGATACTGCAAATACTTTTTAGCAACCGCTTCCAGCTTTTCTTTCGGCACACCCTGCACCGGTGTTTCGGTTTGCAAGGCCAGCTTTTGAATCTCTGTCATCTCATCGCTCTTCCACGATTTTAACAGCAGAATTTTATCAAACCGCTTACCCGCTTTAAACGCATCAATTATCGGCTGCCTTCCGAAAATGCAGAAATGTTGTTTTGGTTCTTTCATAATAAAATAAAAACGTCATTGCAAGGAAGCCCGCAATGACGTTTCCTGGTTTTCTTTATTTAATTACTGTCTTGGCATTCCCTGAGTAAAACCCATCCGGTAATCCTGGAAGGTCTTGTCAACTTTCCCGCTAAAGTCAGCATCGTCATATTTCTTACTTGCTAAGGTAAGTTCCTGCATAATAAACAACTGCTCGCGAACTTCTCTGCGCTCCATAAACGCCCCTTGCTGCAACTGACCTAAGTAATTCATATCACCGGCATCGCGCGCCTGGCCAAGCGAGTAATTGTAAACTGTTTTGTAATAGTTCAACTCGTCTTTTGCTTTATCAAGCATCTCATTCAACAAAGCGCGCGCCTTATCTTTCTGTCCTGCTTGGTAATAAACTTCCGGATACGAATAATCGAACACCGAGTGTTCAACACGGTTTGGCGGCATTACTTTTAGTGAGTAATCTATAACTTCCGCAGCTTTTTCTTTTTCGCCCTTTTCAAGCAATGCTTGTGCTAAGCGACCAAAGTTACCGCGAATGTTTACCGTCATACGCAAAGTGTTTTCATCTAAGTAGATATCCTTGTTTTCAGCAATACCTGCAAACTTGAATTTCTTCATCATGTTGTTATACATTACATCGGTGCGAACCGGTGCATTGTATGGCGAGTTGCTTGGGTTCAACTTAGGCACCACGCGGTAGGTCAAGCCTTCTAACTGGAAATATTTTTCCAAGCCCATATAAGCCTCCGGTGCTACCGATACGGCAAAATAGATAGGGCGCTCCATAATGTTGTTAGCCACAATATCCAGCGTAAGTAAATCATTCTTCAATAACGCGCTGTTATCAATGGTCCATTGCATACGTGGAACAATTTGAGCCGCATCGTCAGCCGAAACCATATTCATAGTTTTTACCTTATCGGTATCTATATCTACATAGAAGCTTTTGGTAGGTAAGTAGTTTTCGCTTTCACCGTTTTGATACATTACCTTATCTCTCGCGTCTTCGCTGGAAATAAACTGCATCACACGTTTTAACTCCACGGCACTTCCTTCCGGTATACGCGCGTCTTGTTTGTAGCGAACCACATCGCGGGTACTTCCGGCATATTGCTCGGGTTTAAAACTCAACTTAAGCGCAGCCGCTTCGTTAGTTTTGTAATTCAATTGGTCAATATACCAATCAACACCCAACAGCGAAAGATTGATAATGCGAATATCCGGGCGCACACCTTCGGTTTCCTGTGCATACCAAAGCGGATACGTATCGTTATCGCCCTGCGTAAATATAATGGCGTTAGGTGCGCAGGATTCCAAATAATCAATAGCAAAATCGCGAGCCGGATAACGGTTGTGGCGCGTGTGGTCATCCCACCCTTGCGAACCCATTAAGAATGGCGCGATAGCACACAAAGCAACCACACCAATGGCAGCAGGAGTTTCCGGTAGTTTCTTTTTTAAATAATCTACCAGGGCTATTACACCAAAGCCCATCCACATAGTGAACATGATGAAAGAACCTGCAATAGCATAATCACGCTCGCGTGGCTCTATAGGAGGTTCGTTCTGATAAATAATTTGCAAGAAACCGGTAGTGCCAAATAGCACCAGTATAATCCAGAAAGTTTTTTCGTCTTTAAACAAGGTATATATCAACCCTATTAAACCCAGAATAAATGGAATCATGTAATATTTATTCTGCGCCTTATTGGCCTTCATAGATTTTGAAAGATTCTCCTGCGGCCAATCGGGTGTAAAAAAGGCATGAGAGTTATCTATAAATGGAATACCCGAAATCCATCTTCCATCATCATTGCCGTAAGTTCCCTGAATATCATTTTGCTTACCGGCAAAATTCCAGAAGAAATAACGGAAATACATGTAGCCAATTTGGTACTTAAAGAAGAAGCGGATGTTATCGCTAAACGTAATAGCGTCCTTTACGTAATACTGACCTTGCGATCCGTCTTTACCCAAACTTGCCGCGTACTCATTGGCTTGCTTCAAACCCGAAGGCGGAAACGTTTTTACCACATTTTTAGTAGCGCGGTCAACCACATTATACTCAGGATTCAACCAGGCACGGTAACCGGCTTTCTTTCCTTCTTCCTGCCAAAAACCAAGTCGAGGGAATGGCATTTTTGCCTCATCGCGGAATTTATAATCCTGTTTGTTTCCTGCAAAAACGTATTGCTTTTTCTTAGCATCTTTTACCCAACGCTCACCGGTTATAATATAATCTTCAATATCGTAAGATGTAGCGGTGTAATCTGGTCCGCTTAACAAAGGCCGGTCACCATATTGTTCCCGATCAACGTACGATTTAATAGAGAACGGGTCTACCGGGCGGTTCATGTTTATTGGCGGGTTCGCAATTGCACGAATAGGCACCATTAAATAACTCATGTAACCGATGTAAGAAAACGCAATAGAGAGCACTCCAATGTTGAGCAGTCTTCTCGATTCGTAGCCATACTTATTCGCCACAAAGACAAATGCAGGAAAAAGTAAACGAAGAAAGCGCGCTGTCCAACTATCAGAAATAATAAACCCGATAATCACGTAAGCAATGCTAACACCCATGGAAATTCTAAAATCGGTTTCGCTACCGCTGTGTGTATAGCGAAGTATAGCAACGATAACAGCTATTAGCAACAAAATTGCGAAAACCACACCGCTGTTAAATGGTAAACTCAAGGTGTTTACAAAGAATAAATCCATTCCCGCCAAATACGATTGGGTGAAAGAGATAATGAACTTCATGTAAAGACCTAAAACTAAAAAGCCAATACCTGCTGCTATTATCCAACCGGTTAAAGTTGTTTTAAAGCGTTTGTAATAATATACCAAGCCAATTGCCGGCAATGCCAATAAGCTCAATAAGTGAACGCCAATAGAAAGGCCGGTCATGTAAGAGATAACCACAATCCAGTGGTCGGCATATTTGCTGTCGTCAGCATCCCATTTCATAATAGCCCAGAAAATGAGCGACATAAAGAATTGCGATAAGGCATAAACCTCCCCTTCTACTGCGCTAAACCAAAGTGAATCTAGAAACGTGCAAGAAGCCGCTGCAATTAAACCCGCACCAATTACGGTGACAATTCCACCAGTGGTGTAGTTGCCATCTTTAAATACTAATTTCTTAGCAAGAGCAGTTACCGTCCAGAACGTAAACATGACAGAACCTGCTGTGGCCAATGCACTCATTAAATTGATAGAAATTGCCACGTTGCCTCCTGTTCCATTTACCAATGGGTCACCACCCGAAAAGAGGGTAAAAATTCTACCCAACATTAAAAAGAAAGGTGCGCCAGGTGGGTGAACTACCTGTAACTTAAAGCAACCCGAAATAAACTCACCGCAATCCCAAAAACTACCAGTGCTTTCCATGGTCATGGAGTAAACCACGGCAGCAAAAGCGAACGAAACCCATCCGAAGATGTTATTAAGCAATTTGTATTTCTGCATATTATTTTTTGAAGCGCGTAAAAGTATCAAAATACATGGAAGCCGAAAGAGCGACAAACCGAAGTGTAATTCAGCAATGCAGCAGAAGTAACAACACATTTAATTTTGCGCAGACTTGCAAAATTATTCGAGATAGTTATTTTTGCGTCCGCTTTTAAAACAAGCATTGGCCCATCGTCTAACGGCAGGACTACAGTTTTTGGTACTGTGTATATTGGTTCGAATCCAGTTGGGCCAACAAAAGTTTAAAACAAAACCTCTGCTTTGCAGGGGTTTTGTTTTTTATGGTCTTCTTATTCTTCTAATTTTAATTGCCGCCCAAAATCAAAAACTGTTAACCTCACCGGCATATTCAATCTCTTTCGTTTTTTTGCTTAATAACCAATGGTTGAATGAAGCATTTACTTCTTTTTCTTTTCAGCATCACCGCACTATGTTGCTGTTCCCAATCTACCAACATCACCCAACAAAACTTATGCAAAAGCATGAACAAAGTTTTTGAGTTGGGCATTAAGGACAATTTTGATTCTTATGATGCCACTTTTACCAAACAAAGTGCGTTTTTGGTGGTGCCGGGTTATGCTATTAAATTTGATGAATTCCCTATTGCTTATGCCGATAAAGACAACCGCTTTGTAGCTAAAACAAACCTCAATCTCGATTCACTTTCGGCTTTAAAAAAGCTGGAAGAACTGCAATCGTTAGTCGGCTTATGCTTAGATTCTGTAAAATGGGCAAAATGGGATGAAGTAAATGGTGATGATGCCGCTACGGTTTTCTTTAAAGAATTAAAACAAGCCCGCGCTACTTCTAACGAATTAACCCTAAACCTTGCTATAACCATTGTAGCTCCAAAACTATATTCTGTAGTAATGTATGTAAAGCGTAGGAGATAAGAATTAAATATTCGCTTGCTTCTTATCGCATGCGAAGTCGCAGAATTTTGCCAAAAGGTTCGACTTGGCTTACCGATACTTGAACTTAACTTATTATTTCTTCGACCGCTTAATTAGACCGGCAGATTCGTTGGTGAATATCCAGTAGTTGGCAATAGAAGATATTACTTGGTTGAAAATGTCGAAATCAACCGGCTTAATAATGAAGCTGTTTGCTCCAAGCTGGTACGCGTTTCTAATATCCGTCTCTTCACCTGAAGATGTGAGGATTATTACGGGTATTGTTTTAGTGTGTTCATCGCTTTTTATTCGACGCAAAATTTCAAGCCCCTCAATTCGAGGTAGTTTAAGATCAAGAAAAATAACCTTAAGCATTTCGGAAGACCGAGAGCCTTCGTATTTGCCACATGCAAAAATAAAATCAAGGGCATCTACTCCGTCATCAATATGTAACAGGCGGCTTCCTAAATTAAATTGCTTTAAGCAACGTAGGGCTAACTGCGCCTCATACGGGTTATCTTCAACCAAAAGAACTTCAACATCTGTGTATTTCATACCATGCTCAAAAAAGTAAGCTATTTTACAATTTGTTGAGCAGCAAAATAAACCGTTTTGATGCTAACATGATGCAGATTGTATAAAAAATTATAGCATATGGCATGTAAAACACAAGTAGAAATAGTAGACTGTTAAGGCAAAGTAAAATAGAATACCGCTCCTTCGTTTACTTTGGCATCTGCCCAAACCTTACCACCATGGCGGGTAATAATGCGGTAAACAATTGCTAAACCTACACCGGTTCCGGGAAAGTCGGTGGCTTTATGCAGCCGCTGAAACACTCCAAATAGTTTGCCGGAGTATTGAGGATCAAACCCAACACCATTATCTTTTATGTAGTAAACTATCTGTCCGCTTTTATCTATACTTCCAATTTCTATTTGTGGGTTTGGATTATTCTTTGAATACTTAATGGCATTAGAAAGAAGGTTAGACCACACTTGTTTAATCAGCGTGTGGTCGCAGTCGGCAGGTTTTAATTCTTGCAGTTTTATTTTGGCTGCCAGTTTGTTTGTGCTAAATCGCATTTCGTCAATTACAGCAGTAACCAAATCGGTCATATCTAAATTGCGCTTTACCAAGTTTGCTCTGCCAAGGCGAGCAAGATTCAACAGGTCGTTTACCAACTCGCCCATGCGTGTAGCATTGCGCTTTATTACCTGTAAGGTTTGAAAACCGTCTTCATCTAATTTGTTGCGGTAATCATCTAAAAGCACTTGCGAGAAACCATCAATAATGCGAAGCGGTGCCATTAAATCGTGCGAGACAGAATAAGTAAATGCTTCTAATTCTTTATTGGCAATTTCCAGTTCAGAGGTGCGCTCTTTCACTTTTTTCTCTAACGAATCGTTCATTGAATTTATTTCTGCCTGAGCAGCGCGGTATCGGGTAGTATCGCTGGCGGCAATGCACAATCCTATTACATTTTCTTTATCATCTTTTACCGAATCAAAACGAACATGATACCAGGCTTGTATTCCCTTTCGGTTAGTATATTTTTCTTCATACGAATGTGGCTTACCCATGATGGCGTTTTGTATAATGGTAAGACCTGACTGACGAAAGTGTTCTGGTATAATTGCTACAAAATAATCACCTTCGTTTAAGTATCTGTCAAACTCGGCAAAGCTCCATCCGTTAGCCAAACGGTTGGCAGTAATTACTTTCATTTGTGCATCAAGCAACACAAAGGCAGTATTGGAATTATCTAAAACCGAACGAAGGTTTGCTTCAGACTTACGAAGCATCTCTTCAGTCTTTTTCCGTTCAGATATATCTTGTATTATAGCTATTACCGAAGCTGCTTCTTCAGGCGTATGATGCGCCAAATTTACATTCACCTTTACCCATATGGAATTCCCCTTTCGGGTCACATATCTTTTTTCTTCTTGGTAATTATTTATCTCTCCTCTTACCAACCGCTGAAAGTTGATGGTCATACTTTCAGCATCTGCCGGATGAAATAATTCTCGTATCGACTTGCCTTCTAGTTCGCTAAGCGAACTTTCCATGATATCGCAAAACGTATTGTTGGCATTGGTAAGCTTACCATCCGTAGTTCCCCACGCTATACCTAAAACAGGGTTCTCAACTATTAGCCGGTATTGTTCTTCGTTTTCGCTGCTCATGGGTGGTTATGAGTGGCAATTTGTAGAAATAGAACGGAAACAAAAAATAGTGCTGTTTGATATCCGGTAAGGTTCATTTTATTTCCGGGATAGTATGAGCAACCATAGGCATTAAAAAGAAAAAGGCGTACCGCAATTCTGCGGCACGCCTTTTATAGTTAAAGGAGGTTTTAATTATCTCTGTGATGGGCGAGCCTCGTTTACTACTAAGTTTCTTTCGCCAAATTCAGTACCGTTCAATTGAGCGATAGCTTGTTTGCCTTCAGAATCGTTTGGCATTTCTACAAAGCCGAAACCGCGGCTACGACCGGTATCGCGGTCAGTAATAATTTTAACGGTTGATACTTCTCCGAATTGTTGAAAAAGGTCTTTCAACTGACCTTCCGATGCGCGGAAGCTGATGTTTGCAATGTAAATGTTCATACTAGAGAGAATAAATGATTAAAAAAACAGTGAATAAAAAATATAAAACGAAAAAGCACCCTGAAAACATAGGATGCCTTCTAATTATTCTAGGAATAAAAAAAATTAACCTTTTGGTGGACGAGCTTCGTTTACTACTAGGTTACGGTCTTGAAAAGAATTACCGTTTAGTTGCGCAATGGCTGCTGCACCTTCCGAATCGTTTGGCATCTCTACAAAGC
>CAMBIM010000056.1 GCA_945867505.1 Chitinophaga pinensis | reverse complement strand
CATCAGAAACACAAGCATCCATAACGCCATTAAAGGCATTGGAAATTCTGAAAGAAGGCAACAAACGATTCGTAAATAATTTAAAAGCACACCGCGATTTGTTGGAACAAGCCAACGAAACCCGTGAAGGGCAATGGCCATTTGCCGTTATCCTAAGTTGTATTGATAGCCGGACCTCGGTAGAGTTGGTATTTGACCAGGGTTTGGGCGATGTTTTCTCCATTCGTATAGCCGGAAACATTGTGAATACTGACATCATCGGCAGTATCGAATTTGCCTGCAAAGTGGCCGGTTCAAAATTGATAGTGGTATTGGGACATTCACATTGCGGAGCCATAAAAGGTGCCTGTGACCATGTGGAGATGGGCAACCTTACCGAACTGCTCTCTAAAATTCAACCGGCTGTTTATCAGGAAACTAAAACAGCAAAGTATGATCAACGGAATTCCAAGAATGAGGAGTTTGTCGAGAACGTAGCCAACCTGAATATTAAGCGTTCAGTAAAGATGGTTGTTGACAGAAGCTATATTCTGGAGCAAATGATTGAAAAAGGGGAAGTAGCCATTATTGGTGCCAAGCATAATTTAGATACAGGAGTTGTCGAATTCTATGATGACACCTTGATTTCTGACAAAGCCGATGTAAGGGCACAGATGAGCTATTAAAAGCCCCAATAACGATAACTGAAAAGCTGAAACAATGCCTGAAACCATCACAATTCCGAATACCCATACGGAGGGAAACGCCCATAAGGCAGTTGGTTCAACGCATTCAGGTGTTTTGTTCGATGCAGCGCATGTAATTCATGAACTGAAACATTATCTACCTTCTCAAACTCCTATTAAGGATTTCATTCATCACAATACCCTGCATGCTTTTCAACATCTTAAGTTTTATGACGCCATTTTTAAGGCCGGGAAAATCTTTGGCTATCAGGTGACGCTTCAGTTAACTGAGTTCAGAGAACTATATAAAACCGGTAGAATAAAAAATGAGGTTGTAGAGAGAATTATTGCCGGCAGGAAGGGTTTGGATGCGGCACTGTGGAAAGAGAAACTATTGTACAAAAACTATGATACTATCAATCATTCAAGGCTTGGATTGTTGCAGTCAGAATGGAAGCATCAGCATAAGATAGACTTGGATAATGCAGTGCATCCGCTTCTGTTCAGAATTCTCTGTTCTTACTTAGACCAAGGAGTCGCCCTCTGGAAGTTTCCCGTGCCAACGACCGGATTCTTAGCAGCCATCCGGGAATTGGAGAAGAACAGCTTTGTCAGTTTCTTCAAAACAAAAAGAGCGAAGCAGCTTTTACTTACCGGCCAAAGCAGCATAACCGAACTGCTAAAAATAGTGGTGGGCGACCAGGCCTACTATGAACAATATTTATTCGACCAGCAATTCGGTCATCAGGGTTGGTCGGGTGTGGTGGCGGCTATTGAAGCAATGCCGAATACACTGTTAGACAGCCGGACTATTTCCTTAAGCGATTTAATTGTTTTCGAATTGTTGTTGGAGATAGACGCACTGGATTATCAACTTGGATCAAACTGGAAGCCACTTTCGTCATGTGTAAAAGCACAGCCTCTTCCTCTTTTTGCGGATGTTCCTTCTTCCGAATTGCAGGAAGTATTTCGGCTGTGGCAAGATGCTTTTGAATGGAGTTATTATGATAACGTTTTGAATGGCATCAGCGCCAATAGAAAGGAAGACCAATCCGTTGTTAGCATCAAAAGCTTTCAGGCTATTTTTTGTATTGACGAGCGCGAGTGTTCGTTGCGCAGGCATATTGAGAGCACCGATAAGAATTGTGAAACCTTTGGCTCGCCAGGTTTCTTTGGGGTAGAGTTTTTCTTTCAACCCGAAAACGGAAAGTTTTATGAAAAGCTTTGTCCAGCTCCGGTTACACCCAAGTATTTAATTAAAGAATTTGGTTCGAATGAGAAAAGGAAACACGAGTTGCTTTATACTAAAAATGCACATACCTTGTTTGCTGGGTTTTTCATTTCGATTTCGTTGAGTTTTGTGGCAGCTGTGCAGTTGGTGCTGAATCTCTTCCGACCAAAAATGAGTCCAGCCATTTCTAATGCCTTCACGCATATGCAGCAAAGTTCCCAGTTGACTGTTGAGAACATAAATTTGGAAGACAGGGAGAATGATTTACAAATTGGGTTTACGGTGGAAGAAATGGCAACCCGTGTGGAGTCGCTTTTACGAGGCATTGGATTGATAAAAGATTTTGCTCCGGTGGTATATTTAATAGCACATGGCAGCAGCAGTGCCAATAACCCTCACCACAGCGCCCATGATTGCGGGGCTTGCAGCGGGCGTCCGGGTTCAGTAAATGCTAAAGTGTTTGCTTTTATGGCGAACCACGCTAAAGTGCGCCAGCTATTGAATGAACGTGGTGTATTGATTCCCGATGATACTGTTTTTGTTGGTAGCATGCACGATACTGCCAGCGATCAAATTGCTTTTTATGATGAGCATGTTCTTGTTTTCCACCATAACAGCAATCATCAAAAGAATAAAGAGGAATTTGAAACGGCACTGAATGCCAATGCAAAAGAAAGGTCAAGACGCTTTGCCTCTATTGATACCAAAGAGAGTTTAGCCCATGCTCGGGAAGCCATTCTTAAGCGTTCTGTTTCAATGTTTGAGCCGCGTCCTGAACTTGGACACGGAACCAACACACTTTGTATTATAGGAAACAGAGAAATCACAAAAGGATTGTTTCTGGATAGGCGCGCATTTTTGAACTCATATGATTACAGAACCGATGTAAGCGGCCATCTACTTACCGGGGTAATGCGACCAATAGGTATTGTGTGCGGTGGAATTAACCTGGAATATTATTTCTCTCGAGTGGACAATTACAAGCTGGGTGCAGGAACCAAACTGCCGCATAATGTAATGGGTTTGATTGGTGTGGCTAACAGTTGTGATGGCGATTTGCGCCCTGGCCTGCCGGTGCAGATGATTGAAGTGCATGACCCGGTTCGTTTGTTGATTGTGGTTGAACATTTTCCGCAAGTAGTTCTAAACACTGTTCAAAGTTCACCTGATATGTATGAGTGGTATATCAATGAATGGGTGCACTTGATGGTAATGAATCCCGAAGACGGTCAGTATTATTATTTCAAAGATGGGACTTTCGAGTTGTATAGGCCAATCCCTCAACCGATAAAGTATGTAAGCGATTTTGAGCAATTGGTGGAGCAAGCTAAGGAGATGGAGACAAATCAGATAGTGGATGCTACCGTGGAAAATTTACCGGTTTACTTACTCAACTAGTCTTACTACATGCAACAACTACTTCAAATTTTTATTCTTACACCGTTTGTCGCTTTTCTCATAAGTCTTTTGCTGCCCAGTAAAAATGAGAGAGCTATTTCTTTCATCGCTATTGCTTCTATCGGCATTCACCTGTTAGGCTTAATCTTGTTTCTTGCTTATTGGCTTGTTCATAAGTTTCCAACCTTAGACATAAAGCATCTTACTCTTTTTCAAACTGCCGACATTGAAATTTTCATTGACTTCTATTTCGATAAAATAGGCGCAGTATATAGCCTTGTTGGTTCCATCATTGCGCTTATTGTTACCATTTTTAGCAAAACCTACCTGCATAGAGAAGAAGGCTACAAACGCTTTTTTGTAACACTGTTATTCTTTTTCACCGGCTACAACATTGTCATCTTCTCGGGTAATTTCGAAACCTTTTTTGTGGGTTGGGAAATGGTGGGGATAACCTCCTTTTTGCTTATTGCCTTTTACCGCGATCGGTATTTGCCGGTAAAGAATGCAATGAAAGTTGTTTCCGTTTACCGCTTTGGAGATATTTGCTTAATCCTTGCTATGTGGATGAGCCACCATCTGTGGAGTGAGAATATTACTTTTTTAGAACTCAATGACCTCTCGTTAGTTACGGCACATTTGCAAGAGCATTATTGGTTTGGCGTTTTTGTTTCGGTGATGATTGTTATAGCTGCCGCGGCAAAATCGGCACAACTTCCTTTTTCATCATGGTTACCTAGAGCCATGGAAGGTCCCACTACCTCAACAGCTATTTTTTACGGTGCGCTTTCAGTTCACTTAGGGGTATTTCTATTAATCCGCACTTATCCTTATTGGGAAACTATCATGTCAGTTAAAGTGCTTATTGTTTCTATAGGACTTTCAACCAGCCTAATTGCTACACTTATTGGTCGTGTTCAATCTACTGTAAAAACGCAAATAGCCTATTCCTCCATTGCACAAATCGGATTGATTTTTATAGAAGTGGCTTTAGGTTTTCACACACTTGCATTACTCCATTTTGCAGGGAATGCATTTTTAAGAACCTATCAACTTTTAGTGTCGCCATCTGTTTTGAGCTATTTGGTCCATGACATGTTTTTTACTTTCAAGTCGATCGAATTAGTTCCGAGCAATCGCTTCAAAAATTCCATTTATGTGCTTTCCATAAAAGAGTGGAACCTTGATTCCCTTCTTCATCAGATTTTGTGGAAGCCATTTAAATGGATCGGCAATCGGTTCAGTTTCTTTAGTAAGAAAACAATAGCAGTCTTACTGATGGCAGGTTTCCTTACCGGGCTTTTCTGTTATTTTTATCAAGAAGTAGTTCATCCTGAAGTAATAGATTTTTTGCCATTTCTGTACTCTTTCATTGCATTGGTTTTAATCTTAAAAGCATTTGCCGAGCGTGGCGATGCTTTAAACGGGTGGTTTGCTATTGTTTCTAGCCAACTGTTTATCGCTCTTTCAATTGCATTGCTGAACGAAAATTTTGAACACAACCATATTCTGATTTACCTTAGTGGCTCTGTTGTTTCGGCTGTGGTGGGATATGCCTGCCTAAAAAGAATAAAAGATATTGACAATAATATAGACTTAAATCAGTTTCATGGTTACATTTATGAGCAACCCAGAGTGGCGCTGGTCTTTCTGATTGCTTGCCTTGGCTTAATAGGCTTGCCGTTTACACCAACCTTTATTGGTATAGATTTACTGTTCAGCCATATTCATAAGCGGGAAGAGGTGATGATAATTTTTACCGCACTTAGTTTCTTGTTTCTTGAAATAGCAGTATTGAGGATATATGCTCGTATATTTTTAGGACAGCATAAAAAAGCCTTTCATCCAATTGCGTTTAAATCATCTTAAAGGTAACAAAAGAGCTTCTTGCAATAATGGGTAGTTGCAGGTTGATGTGTGCCGCTCTGTAATGGGGAAGCACTTTATTTTGTATTAGCTCATAGCCAAATTGGTTTAAACTTATTACTTTGCTATCGCAATTCCTGTTGAATGAATTCTACCTTCAATAAAATCTTTTTCATATCTGTAGTGCTGCTGATGGCGGCAAACGTCTATAGCCAGGAAAATCGATTTAATTTTGATTTAGATAAATACTGCAAAACCGTTATTAAAGAGTTTCGGGTAATTCCTGCTAAACGCAAACTGGTGTTAGACGACATGGCGCAGCAGTTGGCTAAAAAAAAGTATATCGTATTTACCTGTAAAACTAATAGTAGACGAACGCTCATGCTGCAAGTATGGGCTCAAACTTCTTTCTATTACTATGGTGTTTATGGCAGGTATGCTTTCTCCATTGGCGATACCATTACTAATGTTTATCCTGGTGTAATAGATGTGCTTAAAGAGTCGGGATTCTCGTGCACCAATCAGAAAAATGCGGAACCGAGCAGGTATGTTATTGCTATCAATAAAGAGTTTCCTATAAATATGCTTTCTTCTAAAAACGAAGTAGGTACTATTGATACCGCTAAAGGAGTAGTGGTAAATATTTGTTTTAACGAAGACGAACCGAGCATTGTTGCTTTGAACGGGAATGTTGACTTACCCTACAAGAGTCCTACAACTTTCGAAAAAACCAAGCGCGAAAAACAGAAGTATAGAGTGCTTAATCATCAAATTGCTTTAGAGATGCTTTACTTAGGCGAGCGTACAAAAGCAATTGTTGGCGAGTTTAAAGGGCCTGCTGAATATTAACTCCGGTATCAACCCAATGTTAAGCCTTGCATCCTCTAAACTGTGGATAAACAGTGTAAATGCCCTTCACTTAACATAACCTTAACGCAGAGGTTAAAGTTACATAGCGTGTAGACTATACTCTTGCGGCAGCAAATACAAACGCTATGACACGCAACATTTTTACCCTCTTTTTAGTTTTCTTTTTAACCATTTCTGCCTCGGCACAAACCGGTGTGGTATCGGGTAAAATTGTAGATGCCAAAAGTGGTGAAACACTCATGGGAACTACAGTAGTGATAGATGAAAATACGAATTGGGCTGCCAGCACAGACTTAGACGGCAACTTTACAATTGCTAAAGTGCCCGCAGGTAAACACAAAGTTAAGGTTCGCTACATCGGCTACCAGGAAAAGCAAGACGAAATTGAAGTAAAGGCCGGTGAGGTTAACACCTTTAATATGACACTTTCGGAGGATGCGGTGATATTGAAAGAAACTGTAATTACCGGTACCGTAGTTAAGCGCGACAACGAAAGTGCAATTGTAATGATGCAGAAAAACAGCACCGTTATACAAAGTGGTATTTCTTCAGAGGAAATGAAACGCTCACCGGATAAGAGTTCTAGCGATGTTATACGCAGAGTTAGTGGTGCTACTATTCAGGATGGTAAGTTCGCTATCATTCGCGGCTTAGCAGATAGATACAATATGGCTATGATTAATAATATCATGTTGCCCAGCACCGAGCCCGACAGAAAAGCATTTGCATTCGATGTGTTTCCTTCTAATATTTTAGATAACATCATTATTATGAAAACCGGCCAGGCCAATTTACCAAGCGAATGGGCGGGTGGCTTAATTCAATTGAACACACGCGACATACCGGAGAAAAGTTTCTTTAATGTTACTTACGGCATCAGCTTTAACGAAGGCAGCACCTTTAAACCGTATAAGACTTACGATGGTAGCAAAACAGATTTTCTTGGTTTCGATAACAGCGTTCGTCCGCTATCAAAAAACTTCCCCGATATTATAGGTTTGAACGATTTGAAACTGGCGGGCAACACCGATTCGCTTCGCACCTTAGGTAAACAAGTAACCAACAGCAGTTGGAAAACAAAGCAAAGAAGCCTTGCTTACCCTGGTCAAAGTTTACAACTAAGCGGAGGCTTTGCGGTGCGCAAAAAATCTATTCAGTTAGGTGGTGTGTTTGCGCTTACCTACTCAAACGTATTAAGATATACAGAAGGAACCCGCACCAAATATCAAGGAAGCATTGATGAACTGGATAGTGATTATAACGATGAGCGTTATAATAACACTACCTCTTCGGCATTGCTGGGTAACTTAAGTATGGTTATTAAAAACAACCACAAAATTTCGTGGAAGAACATTTTCACTAATAACAGCGACAATGCCATTATTGAACGCAAAGGGGTAAGCTACGGCAATGCAACCGAACAAAACCGCACCAGCCAGGAGTTTACCAGTGCCAATGTTTTCTCTACTAATCTAACTGGTGACCATTTGTTTGAGGGTAGCGATATTCGCTGGAAATGGAATGCCGGTTATGTAATGGTTAACCGCGACCAACCGCGCACTACCCGTTATTCGTATGAGCGTCCTTATTCTTCTTCTACTCCTTTTGGCGCTAATCAAACTACCGACCCTTACGTATTTCAATTTTCGTATGGCGGTAGCGACCCTAAGCAAGGGGCTTATTTCTACAGCAGTTTGCGCGAGCGCGTTTACAATGCCGGCACAGACTTAACTGTTCCTTTCAAAATAAGCGAACAAAAACAAGCCGTTAGCTTTGGTTATTCGTTCCAATACCGCACCCGTAGTTTCGAAGCCCGCAACTTGTTTATAGATTACCCGGGCGGGTACAACGATTCTATCCGCTTTGATACCAATGTAGATAACATCATCAACCAACAGAACTTTGAGAACGGAAAGCTAACGATGAACCCGTTTGTATTCCCTACCGATATTTACTCAGCAAATGCCACCACACATGCCGCTTATGTAATGATGGAAAACAACATCGGCTCGCGCTTTAAAGCCGTTTGGGGTTTCCGTTTCGAATCATTCAAACAGAATTTAACCTCGCCAAGTGCTTTAGACTTTGATATTATTCCGCAAGACCCCGAGCCACCATTGATTAAAACAAAAGTGGTAGATACTACTTACACCAAATCGTATTTTAGCGGAGCGTATAAAGCCGATTCGCTGGGCAATGTAAAATCGGTGTTCCCCCTTCTCCCTTCTATCAACTTAATTTATAAGCTGAACGAAACCATGAACCTTCGTGCATCATACAGCCAAAGCATGAGCCGTCCCGAGTTCCGTGAAAGCTCGTCATTCTTATACTTCGACTTCTTGCGCGATGTAAGCCTTGCAGGAAATCCAAACCTGCAACAAACCTTTATTCATAATGCCGATTTGCGCTACGAGTGGTTCTTAGGCAAAGGGCAAAGCATCAACGCCAGTTTGTTCTACAAAAATTTCACTAACACCATAGAGTTAACATCAATAGCCAGCGGAAGCCAGCAAAGTTTTGTTTACAACAATGCGAATACCGCTTACTTAGTAGGAGTGGAGGTAGAATTACGCAAGAATTTCGATTTCGTTTCAAAGAAGTTAGAAGATTTAGTTTTTGTAGCCAACATGGCTTACATCTATAGCCGGGTTGATTTACGCAACGTAAAAAATAACAGCAGCGATGAACAAATTCGCCCCATGCAAGGACAAAGCCCTTATGTAATTAACCTGGGCTTAAGTTACGTTCACCCAAAAATAGGCACCGGAGCTTCGCTTCTTTACAATCAGGTTGGGCAGCGTTTATACGCCAGTGGCGAAGTAGGCAACCCGGCTTGGTATGAAAACTGGAGACCATTGCTCGACTTACAAATCAGCCAGAAGTTCTTAAAAGGCAAAGGCATTGTGCGCCTTACCATCAGCGATATTATTGCGGCTAAGAGCATCTTCTACCAAAACGATGTAGTAGGCAAACAACGCGAATACAACAAAGGCAAAGATGCCGTGGTATTAAGCCAAATGAACTACCGCACTTACTCGCTACAGGTTTCGTTTAACTTTTAGTTGTTGTTCGGCCAACCAGCATTTGGTTTTAAGCGTGCCACGGTTCAAAACCGTGGCACGCTTGTTTTTATTACATGCGAAACTGCTTTTGTTGGTCGCCCAACCAACAACAAACTACCCGCTTTTCAAATCTTCAACAACACAATCATTTAACATTGAAGAAACCTACGCGTTAAACGCCAGCCACACATTTGCGGCACACAAAAACAAAAGAAAATGAACATGAAAAATTTACAAAAACTGGTAACGCTTATAGCTGTGCTGGTAGGTTTAAATACCTATGCAGCAAACATAAACGTTACTGCCGACATTACCGCGAATACATCGTGGACAAACACCAACACATACATCTTGTTTGGTGACATTATAGTAAAGAGCGGTGTTACCCTTACCATAGAAAAGGGAACTTTAATTAAAGGCGATAAATCTACCCTTAGCCGCTTAGTAGTGGCAATAGGAGGCAAGTTAATTGCACAAGGTACAGCAGAAGAACCAATTGTATTTACTTCTAACCAAATTGCCGGTTCACGCGGGCGTGGAGACTGGGCAGGTATTGCAGTTTGCGGTCTTGCACCAACTAATATTGTTGACGGAGGCGGTAACTCTATACAAGGAAGATTAGAATGCGGTGCCACTACAGATTATGATTATGGAGGCAACATAACAGATGATAGCTCGGGCGTTATTAGCTATGTGCGTATAGAATACGCTGGATACATTTGCAACAGTAACTTTGAGTTGAACAGCTTAACTTTAGGTGCTGTAGGAAACAGAACTAAAATTGACCACGTAGCCGTAAGCTTCGGGCAAGATGATGGTTTCGAATTTTTCGGTGGCTCGGTTAACGCCAATCACCTTATTTCTTACGGTAGCCGCGATGACGATTTTGATACAGACTTTGGTTACAGCGGAAACGTGCAATACGGTTTAGTTATTCGTGTAGATACCATTGCCGATCAAGGCGATATTTCAAACGCTTTTGAATCTGATAACAATGCAGGAGGCACTTACCAATCTCCTTATACTAAAGGAACTTTCTCTAACATTACAGTAGTAGGTCCTGCGGCAACTACTACCTCTACTATTGATGCAAAATACGGTTGGGGTGCACGTTTAAGAAGAAACACTGGTTTAAATATTTTCAACTCTCTTTTCATTGGCTACAAAAGAGGCTTGCGTATTGAAAGTGCGGCTACTCAATTAAAAGCTACTAACGATACTTTAGAATTTAAGAACAACATTATTGCCGGTTCAAAAGAGCAGGCATTCGAAACAGCATTTGATAGCCTTTACCTTGCTAATCCTCTTACCTCAAACACTGTTTATGGTGGCAATGCTAACAGTACCGTAAACTTGGTTTACCCTTACGGCAATCCAGATTTATTCGATTTTACACCTCAAACTGGTTCACCTGCATTAACCGGTGCAAGTTTTACAAATGCAAAACTAAGCAGCTTTGAAACTACCACTTACCGTGGTGCCTTTGGTGCTAACAATTGGACCGACTGCTGGGCAGAGTTTACTCCGCAAGATGAAAACTACACTACCGGCCCTATCAACTATGCGTTTACCGCAGCGGTAAACAACTTAGGAAGCTTAACTTTCTGCGATGGCGGAAGCGTAACCCTTAACGCTTCTACTACAGCAAACGGTGCCACTTATTTATGGAGCAACGGTGCAGTAACATCATCCATTACACCAACTACCGGTGGAGTTTATACCGTAACTGTAACCAGCGCAAGAGGTTGCACCCGCACTGCTTCTAAAACGGTAGTTGTTAATCCAAACCCTTCGACACCTACAGTAACTCCAAGTGCTACTTCTTTCTGCAACGGTAGCAACGGAGTATCGTTAGCTTCTTCTTCAGCTACTTCTTACTTATGGAGCAGCAACGGTGGAATCACACAAAACATCAACGTTACTTTTGGTGGAACTTATACGGTTACTGTGGGCGATGCTAACGGTTGCACCGCAGCTTCTACAGGCGTAGTAATTACACAAAACACTCCTGAAGTTCCAACTATTGCAGCAACTGCTACTACTACTTTCTGCACGGGTGGTTCAGTAGATGTAGTGGTAAACAATTCTACCAACTTCGCATCATTTAACTGGAGCAACAACTCAACTAACGATACTATCAATGTAACAGCATCGGGCACTTATTCGGTTACTACTACAGATTTGAATGGTTGCACAGCCGCTTCAAATGCCGTAACTACCAACGTAAGCAATGCACCTACGCCAACTATTTCGGCTAACGGAACTACCTCTTTCTGCAATGGCGATACAGTTACTTTGACTTCTACCGCAGGTGATTCTTACTTGTGGTCGAACAACGCAACTACACAATCTGTTAAAATAACTGCTTCTGGAGCTTATACAGTTACCGTTACTAACGCTAACGCCTGCAACGGGGTTGGAACTTCTAACTCAATTACAGTAAACGTTACTCCTCAACCGGTTGCTTCATTTACATCTTCATCAGTTAGTGCTACATATACTTTCACCAGCACTGCTACCGATGCTACAGCTTATAACTGGACTTTTGGTGATGGTGGTTCTTCTACTCAACAAAACCCGGTGCATGCTTACAATGGCAACGGAACATTCACAGTTACCCTTACAGCAACTAACGGCAACTGCACCGATGTTTCTACATCTACTGTTACTATTACTGGTGTAAGCGTTCAGGAAGTAGTTAGAACTATCGAAAACATCCGCTTGTTCCCTAACCCGAATAACGGTAGCGCAACACTTGAAATTGCCACTACTAACTCAAGCGATATAGAAGTAGCTATTATGGATGTTACCGGCAGAACAATTACCCTGATGAACAAAGAATTGAACAGCGGTATCAATTTCCTATCTATTAACACTGAAGAATTTGCCGGTGGCATTTACTTCGTGAGCGTTAGAAACGGAAGCGAAAATAATGTGGTAAGAATGGTGGTGAATAAATAAACCATTTCAAACTTTCCACTAAGGAATAAACTCCTTCTCCGTTCATTCGGGGAGGGAGTGTTTGTTTTTGGGTAGTTCCACGTAAACCTTGGGGAAGACCGCGAGGTTTACGCGGTCTTCCCCAAAATTTGGGCGGTGTTCCCTGAAAATTTGGCGGAGCTCCGCCCTTTCTTGGCGGTATTCCGCAGAAAAAAGGCGGACTTCCACTAAAATATAGCGGTGCTCCCCCAAGATTATGCGTACCTCCGCTTTTTCTTCGCGGTGTTCCGCCTAAAAATGGTGTACCTCCCCCAAAGTTCTGCGGTGTTTCCCGAAGGTTAGGCGTACCTCCCCTTTTTTTATGCGGAAGTACGCCTAGCCTCAGGGTGTTAAAAAAAATGCTTAAATGAATTAGTTTTTATTGGAAAATGATGAGAAATGAAGAATTTGGAGCTTAACCGAGAGGTATAGCTTGTTGCTTTTGTTTGCCTTAGTCAACATTTATTGCATTAGTTCTTCGCGCGATTTCGGCCTTTTATCTATCTGCCAGTTAAAGTCCTTAAGTTTTAACTGCTCGGCAGTAAGCATTTTTAGAGGGGTAAAAACGGCTTCGGGCTTTTGTATAAATACAATCTTGTTAATCTTCTTCTCTTTAAAGTATAAGGTAATATCGGTGCTCAGGGCTTTGTTGTTACCTATGTATTTGTTCTTTTCATCCTTACCAAAGTAAATACTCTCCCCATTGCCTTTTACATCCATGTAGTCCAGCTCATTATCTTTAAAGTAGCCGAAGATGTTAATGCCTTTTATCTGGTCGTAATACTTGTCGTTACTTGGCGAAATAATAAAGCCGGCTTTGTAAATACTCATCTTCTCCGCCTTCTTGTTCTTGGTTTGCAGATAAATAGTATCGCCACTCATTTGAATGTTTTCGCCCCATAATATGGGGTTGTAAAACATACGGAAGGTGGAATCTTCGAACGAATAAAATATGCTGTCGCACACGCCCTGCATGTCTTTCATAAACATGCGCACCTTGTGGTAAGCAAAAAAGTTGCGAATAGTATCGGTGGCAGATTTGCGCATACTCTTTAAGGTATCGCTGCTTAAAAACAGCGAATCTTTATCCATCTTATAAATCATCAATGGCTTTTGAGTGGCCATAATGTATTGCTGTTCATCAATAAACTCCCCGTAATGTCCGCGTATTTCTACATCCATACTCGAATCAATCCAGGTAAAGTTGCCCACCGCCTTCCCAAACCCGCGAAACCTTTCGTAATACAAACTATCACCCACCAGGCGTTGCGGAGGATTAACCACAATGGTGTTTCTGCCAAACGAAGAAACATCGCGCTGACTATCGTACCAGCCGTTGTTGCAATAAATACGGCTGTCTTTGTTTACTATCACCGTATTACCGTAGAAGTTAGATATTTTGGTCTCTACCTGATAGCCTAAGGTGTCGGAGGTCAAGTTGTAGTTTGGGTCGAGCATCACCACATCACCATTAAAAAATACTTCACGCTGTTTGCTGTAGTAGTATCCGCGCTTGCTGGTAATAACGGTAGAATCTTTCAGCACCTTGCCACCAGTAAGGTAGTAACTCAATTTATTCTTTATGTCGTAATACAATTCTTCGGTATAAAGAATCATTTTACTATCCGTCAGCTTCACATTGTTGTTCAGCTTCGAAAACTTTTTGTTGCCATCGTGGTGCAGCGTTTGCGAATACGCATCAATAGTATCCTGTTGTATGTGCACATGCCCGTAAGCATCCACCGAGTTGGTTTCTTTATCCAGTACGGCACTATCACACCACATTAAAACCCCGTCTTGCTTTAGCTGAACATTGCCTACCAAGCGGGTATATTTCTTGCCGTCCACCTCCTGCATCTTCAGGTAATCGGCATTGATAATTTCTACTTCTTTTTGTTCGGCTTGTTCCTGCGAAAATATGCAGTTCACTGTTAGCAGTTGGCAGATGGCAGCCAGACACAAACGAAGAAGTATGTGTTGCGGAGAAGACGATAAAGAGTATGATTTAATCACAAAAACAAAAATGATAAAAAGCTAAAGAAGAAAAGTAAAGGTTCTTCGAATGGAATTTGTGATTTGTGTTTGTATTACTGCCAACCGTATACTGTCAACTGTGCACTACTTCCCACTCTCGTCATACTTCTTAGCTCTGCGCTCTTCGGCTTTTTTAGCGCCAAGCACATTGATAGTAATATAACGGTAAGGACGTTGTTTAATATCTTTCAGCAATACATTCAGATTGCCTACAGCCGTATCAACTTTGGTATAAAGTTCATCGCTCTTCACAATTTTACCCAGCGTGCCTTTGCCTGCGTTTATGTCTTTCAATACACCATTTACCTGACCGATAGTAGAATTCAAATTCTCTACCATCTGTTTCAGGTTAGCTTGCTGCAAAGAATCGGTAACATTTTGCGCATTCTTCAAAATAGCGGTAATAGCACTATTGTTCTTTTCAATATTACCGGTTA
>CAMBIM010000055.1 GCA_945867505.1 Chitinophaga pinensis | reverse complement strand
AGTAGGCGCACCGGTTGCCGTAGCCGATACCTCTGCATTATAATACGTAGGCAGCGGCTGAATTTGATGGTGCATACCGTAACCAATACTGATAGATTGATTTTCGCGGAACTGATATTTTAAACCCGCGCGCGGCTCGGGCGCAAAGCTGCTGCTCAACGAATAATATTGTGTGTGCATACCTAAATTAAGCACCAACTGTTCGTTGAATTTATGCTTCCACATCGCATAAGCCTCTACTAACGTGCTGTAACCCTTGCCATATTTAACCGGCACAAACCGGTTGAGGAAAAGTGTGCTATCGGCAAATTTTAAATCAAACACATCGGCTTTTATACCTACGGTTACGGTGTTGCGTGCATCCAGTTTGGTATTGCTCATTAAGTGCGCGCTATATTTGTTTTGCCGCAGCGAAACTTTTTGTGTGCGGATAATTTCAGTTCTGAACAACGGTTCAATAGAATCAATATCTGCCCGCTGCGTTTGGTGCGATGCACCCAGCATTAATTTGTAATACGTTTTGGTATTGAAAAAATACGTGTGCGAAAAACCAACCATACCGGTTTGCACCTGGTTGTAAAGGTCTATGTTTTCGTTGCCGTATAAATCTTTTTGAGGCTTACTTAAATCTACTACACTGCCCAACAATTCAATTTTGCTCAAACCGCCCAAACCCCAAAAGCGAAACACGCCCGCTTTCTTGGTAGGCACATCTACTTTAAAAGTTAAGTCCTGATACTCCGGCACAGCCGTACCGGTACCAAAGTTTGCTTTCAGCAATTTAAAAAGTGCAAGCGTTGAATACCGGTAATTGATTAAAAACGAAGCCTGACTTTTCTTCTTGGCAAAAGGACCTTCTGCACCGGCTTCAAGACCGTTAAAACCTAATTGAGCCAGAAACTCAAACTTATCTTTATTGCCATTGCGCAAACCCAAATCAAACACGCCCGAAAGCGCGTTGCCGTATTCTGCGGGAAAGGCAGATGTAAAAAAATCGCCACGAGATAGCGTGTTGTTGTTCAACATGCTTACCGGCCCACCGGTGCTGCCAAAACCGCCAAAGTGGTTAGGGCTGGGTATATCGATACCTTCTAACCGCCACAGCATGCCCATGGGCGAGTTACCGCGAATAATAATATCGTTACGCGCATCATTAGCTCCGCTTACTCCGGCAAAGTTGCTGGCCATACGTGCAGGGTCGTTGCGGTTACCACTAAAGCGGCTGGTTAGTTCCACATCAAAAGAACGCGCACTAATCACCGCAAACTCATTCTTAGCATTGCCTTGTTCTTTGTTGCCGGTTATAACTACTTCGTTTATGCTGGTTACTTTTTCTTCTAGTTCAATTAACTGGTTTATTTCTTTACCCGAAATAACAAGCAGGTTGTTCACCGCTTCATCTTTATAACCAATGTAGGAGACCCGCAGCGACACTCTGCCCAGCGCAACTTCCAGTTTAAAGTAGCCGTTTTCATCGGTAACAGTTCCGTTTATTTTACCGGTATCTGCCACCACTACCTTGGCACCAATCAATGGCGATTTGGAATCTTTATCTATTACCTGCCCGCGAATGGTTTTAATATCCTGAGCCAACACCGAAAGCGATAAAGCGAAAAAGAAGAGAAACGAACCGAGTGCTTTCATTTATAACTGTGCGAACAAACAAAATGAATTTTGGCAATACATTACAGACGGGAATGAAGATATTCTTACCGGAGTGCAAATCATTTTTGTTGTTTCCAACGCTTCAACCCCTCAATTTTACGGTTCAATACCGTTTTCCCGTTTTTTAACAAAAGGAATACAATGTTTTCCACAATAGTTCGTTTGACCTTTCATATATTTGTTGCGAAAATTCGCTGAAATTGATTTTTCGCTGTTTTTGAAAAGAAGCAAGTTTAAAAATTAACAAATTTCAGGTAGTCATTATCAGTATTTTATAATCATTTAAATAAAAAGGAGGTCGGTATGAAAACAAAAACCATTCTTACGCTTAGCGTAGGCTTCCTGTTGAGCCTTGTGTGTGGAAATCTTTCTGCGCAAAGCACATTAACAGCAGGTGAAACCAATTTAACCGCAAATACACAAGCGGTAACCAACCATGCAATTACTAACCCCGATGTGTTAGTGGTGACCGGAAAAATTGTTGACGCGGTCACGCGAAAGCCGATTTCGAACGCCAAGATTAATATCGAAAAGTTTGGTGACGAAATGCTGAAAGCCTCTATCGATGGAAAGGGAAACTATGCATTAGCTATGAACAAAAAAGAATTAGGCGAACCAATCCGCGTAATTTTTAAGATAGAAGGCTACAAACGCTTTGTGATTAAAAACGTTGACAAAACTCAAACGTATGTAGATGCTGATATTTTCTTACAGCCTATGGAAAGCGATGAAAAGAGCAATGCCAACATTAAATACAAAATGAGCGATGATCCATTCAGCACCATGGTGATTCAAATGCAATAAATTCTTTGGGTTAAATGTGATGAATCCGTCTCGGTAAAACGAGACGGATTTTTTATTTAGCCAATAGCCTGTTTAATATCGGCAATAATGTCTTCAATATTTTCTAAACCAGCAGAAATGCGAACAAGCCCGGGGGTAATACCGGCAGCCAGTCTTTCTTCCTCGCTTAGCTTACTGTGCGTAGTAGAAGCCGGATGCGTGGCAATAGTTCTGGTATCGCCAAGGTTAGCCGAGAGCGAAAGCATTTTCAAAGCATCTAAAAATTTTCTGCCTGCTTCAATGCCGCCTTTTAATTCAAAGGCAACTACACCTCCGCCTTTGCTCATTTGTTTCTTCGCAATTTCATATTGCGGGTGCGATTTCAAGAATGGATATTTTACCCAACCCACTTTTTCATTCTGCTCTAAAAATTCTGCCAGTTTCAAGGCATTTTCGCAATGTCTATCCATACGCACCGAAAGCGTTTCTAGACTTTTAGAAAGCACCCACGCATTAAATGGCGAAAGTGCCGGACCGGTGTTGCGGCTAAAAATGTAAATCTCTTTTATCAAATCGGCTCTGCCCACAGTAACGCCACCAAGCACGCGCCCTTGTCCGTCAATAAATTTAGTTCCGCTGTGTATAGATAAATCGGCTCCGTATTTTATTGGCTGCTGCAAATATGGAGTTGCAAAACAGTTATCAATAATCAATAATAGATTATGCTTTTTAGCCAATGCTCCAAGCTTTTCCAAATCAATTACATCCACTCCCGGGTTAGTAGGCGTTTCAGCATAAATCAATTTTGTATTGGGCTGAATTAGTTTTTCCCAGGCATCTATATCGTTTACATCGCCATAACTGGTAGTAATATTCCACTTAGGAAAAATTTTGGTATAGATAGTATGTGTAGAACCAAACACCGAGCGGGCAGAAACAATATGGTCCCCACTTTTAAGCAAAGCAGCAAACGTGGAAAATACAGCCGCCATACCGGTGGCAAAGGCAACACCATCTTCTGCTCCTTCCATCTGGCAAATCTTCTCTACAAACTCGGTACAATTGGGGTTACTGAACCGCGAATAAATATTGCGCACCTTTTCTTCGGCAAACGAAGCACGCATATCTTCTGCATCTTCAAAAACAAAACTGCTGGTAAGGTAAAGCGGTACAGAATGTTCTAAAAATTGAGTTCGTTCTGTTTGCGTGCGAATAGCATCGGTTTCAAAATTCCTTTTCTTCTTCATGCTCGCGAATTTCAAAAAAATATGCGAACGGTTTTTATATTCGTTTTATGAAGGAAATTTATTTGAGCCATTCTTGCTGTTGTTGTTGATTCCTCTCACAACAACTTTCCTGTTTCCCTATTTCTTTTTTCGTTTTAAAAATCAAATCAAAAAATCATGTTAGAGTTATTACGCCAGCCTTGGCATTGGAGTATTGCCGGTATACTTATCGGCTTAACCGTGCCACTACTTTATTTAATAGGCAACAAGCCGTTCGGAATTTCCTCTTCGTTTAGACACATCTGTGCAGCGTGTTTGCCAAGCAACGCCTCGTATTTTAAATACGATTGGAAAAAAGAAACCTGGAATATCTTCTTTGTTATCGGCATTTTAATTGGCGGAATTGTTGGCTCTACTGTTCTTGCTAACCCAAATCCAATTGTAATTGCCACTTCTGCGCATGAGCAACTTTCGCAACTTGGTGTAAAAGAGTTTTCGCAAATAGTGCCTACCGATATTTTTTCGTTCACCGGTTTGCTTACTGCCAAGGGATTTATTCTAATCGTAGTTGGGGGTTTCTTAGTTGGTTTCGGAACCCGCTATGCTGGCGGTTGCACATCGGGTCATTCCATTACAGGTATTTCTAATTTTCAGCTATCGAGTTTAATAGCCACTATCTGTTTTATGCTGGGAGGATTTATTACCACTTGGGTTTTTCTACCCTTAATTTTTAAACTTTAAAATACAGAATAATGAAAAATATTATTGAAGAAGAAGGAACAAATCATCAGTCCACAGTAGAAAATTTTTTGTCGAACTCTAAATACATTCTTATTGGTGTTTTCTTTGGAATTGTGTTTGTAAAGGCAGAAATTGTTTCGTGGTTTCGCATTCAGGAAATGTTTCGCTTCGCATCATTTCACATGTACGGTGTAATAGGAACGGCTGTGGTGGTGGCTACCATAGCCACCCTCATCATCAAGAAATTTAAAATCAAAACTATCACCGGTGAAGAGGTTGTTTTCTCTGAACGCCCATTCAACAAGGGAAATATTATTGGCGGTTTATGCTTTGGTTTTGGCTGGGCATTGACGGGTGCTTGCCCAGGACCTATGTATGGTTTAATTGGTAGCGGCTTTCCTGTTTTTGTGGCAGCTTTGCTTAGCGCTGTTGCAGGAACGTATTTTTATGGACTGTTACAAGATAAGCTGCCGCATTAATCATTTTATTTCTTCTGTATTCGTTACAAGTGATTTTCTATTTTCGGATTTCACTTTTTAAATTTTATGGGCGAACTAAAAGTAATATCATACAACGTAAACGGAGTGCGGGCAGCACTTAAAAAAGGATTAGCCGATTGGCTGAAACAAATTAATCCTGATGTAGTTTGCCTACAGGAAATAAAAGTAGCGCGCGAAGATTTTGACCCGAAACCTTTTGAAGCACTTGGCTACCACACTTATATTTTTCCGGCTGTTAAGAAAGGCTACAGTGGTGTGGCGGTGCTGTCGAAAACAAAACCTGATAATGTTACAGAGGGCTGCGGCATAAAAATGTATGACGATGAAGGACGAAACCTTACCATCGAACTTGGCGACTTAAGTATTGTGAGTTCGTATTTCCCCAGCGGCACCACCGGTGAAGAGCGGCAGGGTGTGAAGATGAATTACCTTGCCGATTTTTTCAAGTTTATACATGACGTGGAGAAGAAAAAAGGCAAGCTGATTGTTTGTGGCGATTATAATATCTGTCACAAACCAATTGATATTCATAATCCGATTTCGAATAAGGATACTTCGGGCTTTAAACCCGAAGAGCGCGAGTGGATGGAAAAATATTTTGAATCAGGCTTTATAGATACGTTCCGCCATTTTAATAGAGAGCCTCACCAATACTCGTGGTGGAGTACCCGGTTTAATTCGCGCGCCAACAACAAAGGCTGGCGTATAGATTATATAGCCGCCACAAAAAATCTGGAAAAAAATTTAGTAGAGTCGCGCATGTTTCAGGATGCGGTGCACAGCGACCACTGTCCGGTGTATACCAAGTTTAAATTTTAATAGGCATGAAAAATCAGAAATTAGTTTTTCCGGTAACGCTTGCTGTTGCTGTAATTTCTTTCGTTTTGTTTTTCATCTCCGTTATCAATGGCTGGTTCGGTCCCTGGGCCGGCACTGGTGATGCTTTTTGCGAAGCATCACATCCGGGTTTAATAAAACAACCGGCTAATACCTGGAGTAATCTTGGTTTTATTTTCGCGGGGATTGCCATTGCCTGGCAGTTATCTAAAGGCACTTTCAGCGCTAATAAAAACACCATTACCCAAAGTTTTTTTTACGGAATTTTTTTTGCCTGCATTGTTGTGTTACTCGGGCCGGGCAGCATGGCTATGCACGCCACCGAAGCCAGTATGGGCGGCTGGTTCGATATGCTGAGTATGTATCTCATCTGCTCATTTACGTTTGCTTATGCGGCAGAAAGATTTTTTTCATTTTCTGCGTTATGGTTTTTATTGATTTTTGTTTTGTCGCTCGGCACTTGTTTATACGTGCAGGAATTACCTTATCACGTTCCAGTGGTGGGTTTTTTGGGCAACTTCATTTTTGCTGTATTTATTACCCTCACCGTTGTTTTTGAATTGCTGAATACGTTTGTGCGAAAGCTGGAGCATCAGAAAAAGTACGGATTTCTTTCGCTCGGGTCCTTGCTCCTAGCTTTTCTTATCTGGAATTTATGGCAAGATGATTCGTACCTCTGCGACCCACAATCGCTTATTCAGGGTCATGCTATTTGGCATTTATTAGATGCACTTGCTGCTTATTTTCTTTTCCGTTTTTATGCCAGCGAGCATAAAGAGCACTCGAATTAAACCTTCTAAACCATGAAAAGCATTTACACTATACTTTTTTTCGTATTACTATTTACAGGCTGCACCAACAAACGAGAAACAACAAACGAGAAACTTTCCGTAGAAGATTACTTCAACTACACCAAAGAAGAAACAGAAAATGCCGGAGTAAAAATGATTCCTGTCGAAACACCTAAGGGAACGTTTAAAGTATGGACGAAAAAAATTGGCAACAACCCGCGCATTAAAGTTTTGTTGCTACATGGCGGTCCTGCACTTACACATGAATACATGGAGTGCTTTGAAGCCTTTCTACCCAAGGAAGGTTTTGAATTGATTGAATACGACCAGCTCGGCTCATTATATAGCGACCAGCCAACCGACACCTCACTTTGGACTTTAGAAAGATTTGTAGAAGAAGTAGAGCAAGTGCGCGTTGCGCTAAACTTGAATAAAGACAACTTCTATTTACTGGGCAACAGTTGGGGCGGAATTTTAGGAATGGAATACGCGCTTAAGTATCAGCAAAATTTAAGGGGCTTAATTGTTTCGAACATGACAGCCGATTATGCAAAGTATGGAGCTTATAACAAGCTCTTGCGTAGCCAAATGCGTAAGAGCTTAGTTGATTCCTTAGAGGCATTTGAAAAGAAAAATGATTTTACTAATCCTGTTTATGCCAAACTGGTGTTTGATGAATATTACTGCAAACATATTTTGCGCAAACCCGAAAGCGAATGGCCGGAACCGGTGTTGCGCTCATTCAAACACATCAACCAACCGGTGTATGAAATTTTGCAAGGGCCCAGCGAGTTTGTCCCTGGAGGAAGACTGGTTGGTTGGGAATGTTGGACGCGCTTAAAAAATCTTTCTGTTCCCACTTTAATGATTGGCTCGCATTACGACACCATGAACCCCGAAGAAATGGAAGAGATGAGCAAACTGGTTCAGCATGGAAAATATCTCTACTGCCCTACCGGTGGGCACTTGAGCATGTGGGATGCACAGCAAGAGTACTATCCGGGTATTATCGATTTTATTAAAAATGTAGACGAGAAAAAATTCGATTGAATCGGAATTCACGTTATTCACACCACTAAAAAATTATCTGTATGCATTCATTTAACCGCCTTGCAATTATTCTTCTTTCTATTGTGCTCTTTACTTCCTGTGGCAACAACTCCAAAACTTCTTCTGCCGAAAAGCGAACCGCCAAAGGCGGAGTAAAATACGGTGGAGTGTTTCGTTACAATGAAGTGGAATATCTAAAAACTTTATACCCGCAGGGCGTAACCGAAGTTACCGGCCACCGCATTACTAACCAGATTTACGAAGGTCTGGTGTATTTCAACCAAAAAGATTTAACTGTTGAGCCTTTGCTGGCTAAAAGCTGGGATGTAGATTCTACTGCAACCGTTTACACCTTTCATTTGCGCACCGGTGTGGTGTTTCATGACGATGCTTGTTTCCCCGATGGCAAAGGTCGTGTAATGACGGCTAAAGATTTTGCGTATTGCTTCAATTTACTATGCACACCCGATGTAAAAAATCAAGGCTTTAGTTTTTACCGCGATATTATTAAAGGTGCAGCCGCGCTTTACTCTGCCCGCGAGAAGAAACAACCCGATGCAAACGAAACTGCAGCACTTGGTGTAAAAGCAGTAGACGATTCTACTTTTCAAATCACTCTTGTAAAACCTTATGCCGATTTCTTGAACCGCTTAGGTCTTCCGTTCGCCACCGTGTTTCCTCGCGAGGCTATTGAAAAATACAAAGGCGAAATTCTTTACCATACTGTAGGCACCGGTCCTTTTGTTTTAAAAGCGTTGAAGGCTGATGAAGCTGTGGTAATGGCGCGCAACGAAAAATACTGGGGTATAGATGAATTCGGCAATCAACTTCCTTACTTAGATGGCATTAAAATTTCTTTCATTAAAGAAGATAAAACCGAAATGCTGGAACTGGCTAAAGGAAATTTAGAAATGAAATACCGACTACCCTTTAGCATGATTGACCAAATTCTTGACGAACAAAAAAACCTGAAAGGCGAATACAAAAAATTCCAATTGCAGATTACGCCTGAATATGCCACACAGTTTTACGGATTCCTAATTCCCGATAAAATATTCAAAGACAAAAATGTGCGTCTGGCATTTAACCACGCGCTCGACCGAGTAAAAATTGCCGACTACACCGCCAAAGGCGAGGGCGTTCCCGCCATGTATGGCTTTGCCCCACTGGGTATGCCCGGTTATGATAACGCGCAGGTAAATGGCTACATCTTCAATGTAAAAAAAGCTAAGGAGTATCTGGCAAAAGCCGGTTACCCCGATGGCAAAGGCTTTCCTAAAATCACGCTCGAAATCAACAGCGGTGGCGGACGAAATCAAGATGTGGCAGAGGCCATTAAAACCATGCTAACCGATAACCTAAATATTGAAATTGAACTTACGCAGGTTATTTGGGCGCAGCATACTAACAATGTAGAAACCGGCAAAACAAATTTCTGGCGCTTTGGCTGGGTGGCCGATTATCCGGACCCTAATAACTTCTTCAACCTCTTCTACGGAAAAAACGTTCCTGCTACTATGGAAGAATCCTCGTATGCGAACCCAACGCGCTACAAAAACGCCACCTATGATGCCCTCTACGAAAAATCTTTAGTAACCACCAACACTGCCGACCGCAATAAAATTTACGCCCAGTTGGACCAAACAATTGTGGACGATGCACCCGTGCTGCTCATTTACTATAGCATGAACCGCAGGCTGCTTCAACCCTACGTAAAAAACTATCCTAACAACGGTATGGAGTATCGCAACTTCCGCGAGGTTTGGTTAGATAAATAAAGCGGTATAATTTCTATGGGATCTCTCCAAAGCATCGGTCAGGCTTTGCGCTTCAATTTTTCTTTGCTGCTGGGCGCATCATAATTGCGAGGAAACTCTACCTTTTGGGGCTGACGAAGCAAATGTAGCTTAGGGGAATTAATGAATTCACATATATATATGCATGAATAATCTCCTCAATTTAAAGAAGGGACCGCTTAGGTCGCATAGCCTTCATCGCAAATGAACGACTGTTTTTTGCCTCACCTTAATTTCACAATGTCCTATCACACCATTTTCCTCTCTAAAACGCTATTTCATTTTCCGAGTTTTTCGCTTTTATTTGCCGTCCTTTAAAAAAAGGGGCATTTAGATGCATTTTATCTAGTGTCAAATATCTAAAATCTAATATCTAGCTATGGCAGTAATAGGTACAATACGTAAGCGCAGCGGGTTGCTTATTTTCTTAATCGGTCTTTCTATCGTGCTGTTCCTTATTATGGACGCCACCAACTCTCAAGGTAGTATGCTTAAGGGAAGAAAAGATACCGTGGGTAAAGTTAATGGTGAGAAAATTCTTTACAACGACTTTAGCAAGAAATACGAGGACAATTTAAAGAATGCCGAAGACCAAATGCGCGGTCAGCCTATGGGCGATGACCAACGCAACTACGTGCGCACTCAAACGTGGACGGAAATGGTGAACGACCTTATTTTTACTAAGGTTTACGATAAGCTGGGGATTAACGTAACTGGTGAAGAAATGGCTGAACTAGCTACCGGTGAAAATGCTTCGCAATATATTAAGAACGACCAACAGTTCAAGAACCCACAAACCGGTCAGTTTGATCCAGCACAGGTTCGTTTGTATTTAACCCGCCTTGACCAAGACCCTGAAGGCGTAGAACCCGGAACCGTGCGCAGACAATGGTTGAAGTTTGAAACCTTGTTGAAACAAAATCAATTTCAAGCTAAGTATAACAATCTAATCACTAAAGGTCTTTACGCCCCAACCTGGATGGCCGAAATGACTTATAACGAGCAAAATCGTTTTGCCGATGTAAAGTATGTATTCCTTCCTTATGGCGAAGTGAACGATGCCGATGTAAAAATTTCGGATGATGACATTAAGAAGTTTGTAGCTGACCATGCTGCCAAATACAAAATTGAAGACGAAACCCGTAAGTTGCAATATGTAACTTTCGATATCGTTGCTTCTTCGGCCGATACCGCAAAAACAGTTCAGTTGTTGGAAGAAAAACGTGCCGATTTTGCCAAAGGCGAAAAAGCAGCAGACGATTCTGCTTTCGTTAAACTTTTCTCTGAAACTCCTTTCGATGAAGTTTATTACGATAAAGACAAATTGTTTTCTCCTGTAAAAGATTCATTGTTTGCCTATCCGGTTAAATCAATTGTAGGCCCTTATGTTGATGGCAAATCAATTAAGCTGGCAAAAATCAGCGACCGCAAAATGATTTCCGATTCAGTTCATGTAAGAGAAATTGTTCTTTCGTTTGCCAATATCAAATCGCAGGAAGAAGCGAACGTAAAGTTCAAATTAATTGATAGCATCATTCGTCAGGTAGATACCTTAAAGCAGGACTTTGGCATGTTTGCCGCAGTTTACTCTGACGACCAAATGGGCAAAATGAGAGGTGGCGATATTGGTTGGGTAAAGCAAGGCGAAAAGGAAAAATATTATAACGATATGGTTTTCTTCCGCGCTCAAAAAGGTAAAATCTACCGTATTCCTGTTCAGCAGGAAAACGCTATTCACTTAGTGCAAGTGGTAGAAGACAGACCTACAAAAGTGGGTGTGCAGGTTTCTTACCTTTCTAAAGAAATTCTTCCAAGCCCCGAAACAGAAAGAACTATTTACGGTAATGCAACCGCTTTTGCTTCAGCCAATCAGGCACAGGCTAAATTTGTAGAAGCCGGTAAAAAGCTAAACGCAAAAACAGTAGAAAGCTTGAAGAAGGATGATTTCCAAGTGCAAGGTCTTGGCTCAGCTCGCGATTTAGTGAAGTGGGCTTTCAACGGTAAGAAAGGCGATGTATCTTCTATTTTTACTATCGACAAAAAACACGTAGTTGCTTTGTTGGAACAGGTTAACGCAGCAGGCTTGCCGGAAGTAGATGCCGTTCGCGACCGTGTAAAACAAGAAGTAACCTTGGAAAAGAAATTTGAAATTTTAGCTAAGAAAATAGCCGATGCAAAAGCAAACACTGCCGATGAGTTAGCTTCTAAATTAGGTAAAACAGCTACCGATGCTCCGCATGTTTCATTCGCTAACCCGGGCTTAGGCACAGCCTTCGAACCAAAAGTTGTAGCAACTGCTTTTGCTATAGCAAAAGGCAAGCTTTCAGCAGCTGTTAAAGGTAACGAAGGTGTTTATGCCGTGCAAACTTTGAATGTGCAGGAACCGGCTAAACAAACCGATTACAGCACTTACACATTCCAAATGAATCAGCAATTGCAGGGCAAAGCGCGCTACGCCAGCGAGGTTCAAAAGAAATTAGCAAAGCTGGACGACAACCGATTTGATTTCTTCTAAACCATAAAGACAAACAAATTGAAACAGTCCCGCTTTTAAACGGGACTGTTTTGTTTTAATAACACCGCAGGAACTTTTGTTGTTTAATTTTGAAGTATGGAAACGGTAAAGCCAATTGTAAACAGAGTAGCCCAAAGCGGATTAATTACCCTCGACCTGGTAGATTATTTTCCAACACCGGAAGAAATCGTTGCTATTGACCTAAAAGACTTTTTGTTCAAAGAATTGATTTTGCGCGAAGCTGAATTTCGAGAACTGGTAAAGAATACCGATTGGAAAAAATACGAAGGCAAGTATGTGGTGCTGCATTGTTCTACCAATGCTATTATTCCTATGTGGGCGTACATGGTGTTAAGTGCGCAGGTTTCGTTATATGCCAAAGATGTGGCGTGCAGCGTTGTTGAGCACGCACCGGAAATTTTTCTGTATCGCAACATGGCAAAGTTGAAAATGGATGATTTTAAAGAACAGCGCGTAATTGTAAAAGGTTGTGGCGATAGGAAAATACCGGAAGCAGCGTTTGTACAAATGGCAGAGCAATTATCTAAAGTAGTGCGCTCGTTAATGTATGGCGAAGCCTGTTCTTCGGTACCGGTGTTTAAGAAAGTGAAAGAGTAAAAAAATACAAAAGCCACTAATTGCATGAATTTTACAGGCAATTAGTGGCTTCTCTCTAAAAAATTAAAAATGAAGGTTGAAAAAAAACATTGGATTCCCTTAGCTGTAGTGCTTTGTTTGGTTATTGGTGTAGCGTCTGCCAGAGTGTTGCTTAGTGTAAATACTGCTAACAATCTGGTGAACATTTTTGAGCGCGCCAATGCAGAGCAACTCAAGTTTAAATGGGTTGGCAATTCAGATTCTACCGAAACAGTTTCGCCAATAAGTGTGCAGGGCGAATTATTCTTTGCCGGTGAAAGAGTTCCGCTCGAAGACCCTGAAGTGCGCGAACGTTTGGAGCGCGAATTGCAGTTGAACACCTACTGGCATTCTAACACGCTGATGGCTATGAAAATGGCGAACCGGTATTTTGACGGACTTGAAAAAATATTGACAGAAAATGGAGTGCCTTCCGATTTTAAATATCTGCCTTTGATTGAAAGCAATTTTCGAAACGATGTTTCACCGGCCGGTGCAGTTGGCTTTTGGCAGTTTGTAGAAGGCACAGCAAAGAACTACGGATTGCAGGTAAATGGCGAAGTAGACGAACGCTATAACATTGAGAAATCTACCGCTGCGGCTTGTGTGTATTTAAAAAAGTCGAAAGAAGAATTGGGTAACTGGACGCTGGCTGCGGCTTCTTACAATATGGGTTTGGGCTCGGCACAGCAGCGCATAAAGGATCAAAAAACCAACAACTTTTACGACATGTATTTTAATCCCGAGACATCGCGTTATGTTTTCCGCATGTTGGCTATGAAAATAATTTTCAGCAACCCCAAGCAAGCAGGGTTTGCTGTAAAAACCGAAGATTTATATCAACCCTACAAATACAAAATAGTAGAAGTTGACTCGGCTATTCCCAGCATTGCTGATTTTGCCGCGCAATACAATTTAAAATACAAACACATTAAAATACTGAACACCTGGCTGCGCGAAGCCAAGCTAACCAATAAGGACGGCAAGAAATATCTGCTTAAAATTATGGAAACGAATTAGCGTGTGGTTTGTAATAGTGGCAGAGAATTATATTTTTGTCGCCCTGTTGCAAAAACAGCATGGTTTGGTAGCTCAGTTGGTAGAGCAATAGACTGAAAATCTATGTGTCGGGGGTTCAATTCCCTCCCAAACCACAGCCTGAAAACCGGTTAACCTGTAATGGTTGCCGGTTTTTTGTTTTTTACCTTTTGTGTTAATGAGAAAAATCACTTTAGCATCATCATTTTTCATTTACTTTCACAGCATAAACGGTTAACATGAGAAAAGTGTTAGTTAATGATGAGTTGGAAAAAAAATTTCAGCGCGATGGCTATGTAGAAATTCCTTTTATTTCAAAAGAGGAAGTGGAAGGATTGAAGAAAAAATTTTTCGACTTGCTCCCCAAAAGCGGTGGTAACATTACCGTGTCTGACCTCGGCACAGAAAGCAACGCTATTACTTATGACTTCACTTTCATTGACAAAAACATTGAATACAAACAAGCAGTTTACGATGTCATCACCGAATATTTCAAACCGCATGTAGCAAAGTGGTTGGCAGATTTTCGTCCCATCATTGCGAACTACATTCGTAAACAACATGAAAGTGGCGAAGTGCCGCTGCATCAAAATTGGGCATTTGCTAATGAACGCAAATGCACTACGGTTTCTATTTGGTGTCCGCTCGTTGATAGCTTTGAAGAAAACGGAACGTTGCAAGTGGTACCTCACAGTCACAAACGTTTTGGTGAAGTGCGCGGTCCTATGATTCCTTGGGAATTAGAAAACATCAAGCACGAAATCATTAAAGATTATTTAGTGCCCATGAATTTGAAAGCGGGCAATGCAATTGTGTTGGATGACAGTATTGTGCATTATTCTGCCATCAATAAAACAAACGATTTGCGTCTGGCTATTCAGCTCATTCTTATTCCACAAGAAGTTCAGTCTATTCACTACCACATGAATCCCGGAAAAAGCAAGGAGGATGTGGAAGTGTTGGAAGTGGATACCGAATTTTACATGCAGTTCAATCCATGGAAACAACCCGAAGGTGCAAAACAAGTTGGTAAACTCAAATTCAGCTTTCACCCTATGGATATTAAAACCTTCGAAAAGAAATTGCATCAACCTCGCTTTGATGAACCCG
>CAMBIM010000054.1 GCA_945867505.1 Chitinophaga pinensis | reverse complement strand
GAGCATATATTTCTGAAAAACGCGGATGCGCGTAAGTGGGATCTGGAAACACCGTTGGACCAAAACTAGTTTGGCGGATATTGGCTATGTTCTCAAAGTTGGCAAACAGTATCATGTATTTAAAAGCATATTGTGTGTTTATGCCCACCTCCCATATCTGCTTACCTATTCTACCATCGCTCAACTTAACAGGGCTGTAGTAATATACATCTACTCCAATAGAGAAATTTTTGATTTCGTAGCCTGTAAAAAACGAAACAATATGCTTTGAAGTAAGTGGTGCAATACTCTTTACTCCATTTATCTTTCGGTTGTTATCGGTATACGAATAAACCACCGATGCATTTATGCCCCGATAACTAAAACTGATTCCCGTCTCCACCCCTCCGCTGCGCGCATAACCATTGGCATTCGCATAGCTTATCTGTTCGCAGTCCAGCGAAAGGCAGGCAGTATCCATATTCAACTGCGGCAAAAGCGGACGAAAAATATGCGTAAGGAAATAAACCTGATGCAGTGTAACGTTCAGCCCATTAAAGTTGGGCAGCTTGGCTTTCCAATCAATGGTGCCGCCAAGCGATAGTTCGGGTTTAACAGACGAAGCAATTCGCTGCACATTTAAGTAACGGGCTTCCTCGCTTTCATCCTGAAAAATAGTAGGCAGCTTATAACCCATGCCTACATTCAATCGCGTAGAAAATACATCATTAAACTTCTGCCTGATGGCAATGTGCGGAAGAGGATATACTTTGTAGACGTTATTGTAATCAATCCGAAAGCCGCCCTCCAAAATTGTTTTATCGCTTACGTTATAAATGTATTGAACAAACGCACCAAAGGTGAGGAAGGAATAGTTTCTTTTTGCCAAAGCAGAATCTGTTGCTTCGGTAAACTTGTCGGTGCGAAAATCAACACCAATTACCACATCGTGCTTTTTATAAATAAACCGGTAATTGATTTCAGAAGCCGAAGCCGTTTGGTTTCCTTTAAAGAAGTAATAAGGAATTTCTAAATCGCGATTGAAATAGTTGAACGCATTCTTCACCGTCAACTTCCCTGCCTTCTCAAAATCGCACTCAAACTTTAAGTTGGTAGAAATATGGTCGGTGGCGTTGTTTTCAAAGTAATTGTAATTAGAATCATTCTTGTTTTGAATATACTCCAGCGCTCCTCCTGTTCTATCTTCGTGTGTGTAGTTACCTCCAATATTCAGCCTGGCATGTTTACTCAAATCAAAAAACAACTGGGGCGATACTGAATAACGTTGCAGTTTGGGTGTTTCGGTAAAATGGTCGCCATCCCAATCTTTGGCAAACTGATAACGGTAAGCACCCATTAATGAAAATGCAAACCACTTTATTTTTTGGCTGGCGTATAAACCCGCATCATAAGCGTTCGCGCTTTCGCCATTAAACATTAAGTCGTAAATAGGTTGCTCCGTTGGTGTTTTAGAAATTAAATTGATAACCCCTGCAATAGCATCGCCACCATAAAGTGTAGACGAAGAACCTTTAATAATCTCTACCTGCTTTAAATCAAGCGGTGGAATTTGGGTGATACCAATAACGTTACTAAACCCGCCAAACAGCGGAAAACCATCTTTCAATATTTGCACGTAGCGGCTGTTCAAACCCTGCAAACGAATACCCATAGTGCCCGCAGTGGCAGAGGTTCGCTGCACCTGCACGCCCGGTTGCTCGCGCACAACATGGCTAACATCCGAAGGTTTATCGTGCGAGCGTTCTTCTACTTCTTCCTCACTCACCACTTCAACGCGCGTGGGCAAATATTCCGGCTTTTGATAATTGCGGGTAGAAGTAACTATCACCTCATCCATTTCTTCTGCTTGCGATTCTAATTCTACTTCCGTAACAGCAGCATTTACCGGTTGCGGAAATTGGACTTTAATCTTCTTCTTAAAATAGCCAACCATAGAAAACTCAATCGTATGTTCGCCATCCTGAATATCCTCCAAAACCACAAATCCATTCGAATCGGCAGTAGCGGCTAGGGTAGTATCTGCTATATGAGCCGTTGCACCGGCAAGTAATTCCCCATCTTCCCCATCGGCTTTTACAATAGCTTTAAAAGAATGCTGTGCAGAAGTGTTCTGAAAAAGGAATAGGGTAAAGAGTATAAATAGAAGGTGTTTCACTCAAGCGTGAATATAGCCGCTATAAATCCTGAAAATGAAAAGAAGTTTTGAACGTAGGAACTGTTTTAATTAGCGATGCCATCCCACAAAGGGATGGCATCGCTAATTCTGAAGGGCTTCTACTTATGCAAAACCAACTTTACAGTAAATACTACATCATCGTAAATAAACTTATCGGCCATGCTGCCTAAAATAGATTTCGATTTGTAGCTGATGTTCCATTTAGTTCTGTCAATGGTAATGTTAGCCGTAGCATTTACACTATTGCCGTTTACCTCTACTTTGGCAGGGAAGGTAATTTCGTTTTTAATTCCTTTTATAGTTAGGTCAGCAGTGGCATTGTAGTTAGCGCCATCTGTTTTCTCTAGCTTCTTAATAACTACAGTTGCTGTGGGAAATTTCTCCGTTCCAAAAAAGTCTTCGTCTTTTAAATGGTCCACCAAATGTTTGTTGTCATCAGCTTCTTTAATATCGGTTACGGCAATGGAGTTCATATCTAACACAAACTCACCACTCACGGGAATGTTATTAGAAACTTTCAATGTTCCGCTTTGTAACATAACATCACCTTCGTGCTGTCCGGCAGTTTTCTTTCCTAACCAATGGACGTTACTAGCTTTTTTATCAACGGTGTAAGTATCTTCTTTAGGAGCAAAGGCAAGTAGAGAAACAAGGGCAATGGCCGCAAACATTTTTTTCATGATATACATTTTTAGATGGAAAATAATTCAGCAGCGCAATACTATTGCACTTGCTATAAGTTGCTAAGCCTTTAAAGTTTTTTACCAGATTTAAATAGGAAACTCCCCCGCTCCTTCGCGCACCAGCACCGGTTCGTTGGCGGTATAATCAATCACGGTAGAAGCTACATTGCCGCCCACACCGCCATCAATTACTATATCTACCAAACTTTCGTAGGCTTCATACAAAGCATCGGGGTCGGTAATGTATTCCAAAATAGTGTCTTCGTTTTTTATAGAAGCGGAAAGAATTGGGGCACCAAGTGCATCTACAATAGCGCGGGCAATCAGGTTATTGGGCACACGAATACCTACCGTCTTTTTATTGTAGCCGTATATTTTAGATAGCGTGTTGTTGCCGTTTAATATAAAAGTGTAAGGACCGGGCAAACACTTTTTCATCGTTTTATAAACCGGTGTAGGCACACTCATAGTAAAATCGGTAATGTGGCTAAGGTCGTAGCACACAATAGAAAAATTGGCTTTGTTCGATTTAATATCTTTCAATCGGCAAACTTTCTCGTAAGCATCGCGGTGAGTAAGGTCGCAACCAAGCGTATAAACCGTATCGGTAGGGTAAATAATTACACCGCCTTTCTTTAAGCAGTTTACCACCTGAAAAATCAAGCGGTCGTCAATATTATCAGGGTTGATTCTTAACAGCACTACTGTGGTTTTAGCGTTTCGTAATCAGTTATCCGTCCGCGCAAGTTATCGGGTATTCCCACGCTACTATTTGTTTTATAATCAAACATCACCATAGTAGAATGACCGGTAGTGGTTAATTCTTCTACCCCATTCACAATGCTGGTGATTAAATAATGCACTTCAAAACTTTTGTTGCCCAGTTTACTGGTGCGCACATAAACATACGTAGGATTTGGGAACACCACCGGTTTTAAATAATCAACATGGGCATTTGCTAAAATGGCTCCAATGGCTTTCCAATCCCATTCACAAGCCTCATGAAAATAATACACGCGCGCCTGCTCGAAGTAAGTAAGATAAACGGCATTGTTTACATGGCGCATTTCGTCCATATCGCTCCAGCGTATATCCAGCTTCATTTTAAAACGAAATTTCAATTTTTCTTCTTCCAGGTTAAGCATGCGCGGCAGATAGTTTTAGTAAAACGGATGCGAATGTAATCGCAAATCTGTATTGCCAAAAACCCGTTTATATTCGCCTCACAAAACATAATAATATGGCAGCATTTCCACTTTCGGTATTAGCTCTTGCAGCAGGCGTTTACCTATTAGTAAAAGTAAAACGCGAATTTTTGGGCGGCATTTTCGAAATACTTTCTTGGCTGGTTATTGTTCTCTCTTTGGTATCCATCGGCTTTCTTGGCTTCAAAACATTCAGCCATTGCGGTGGTGGACATTGCGGACAAACGCGCGAATGCAAAATAGAAAAGCAAGTAATTATAAAAGACGGCAGCGGACATTGCGAAATGAATAGTTCTTCAACCTGCTCAATGGAAGGATGCAAAATGGAAGGTGACAGTGTGGTAATGGAAAAAGAAATGTGCGAGAAGATGATGGGCAAAGAAGCCTGCGATGCCATGAGTAAAGAGCGGGGTCGCTGTGTAATGAGTAAAGAAGAATGCATGAAAATGTGCCATGCCGCAGAAAAACCTTGCTGTGCGGAAAAAAGCGAAGGAACTTGTACAATGCATAAAGAAGGAGAAGCAACCGGAAAATGCAGTATGGGTGAGAAAAAAGAATGCTGCAAAAAGAAAATGTAAAAACAACCTGCGAATCTGTGACCAATAACCAATTAGATATTTACCTGCGTCCAACAAAATTTATTGATAGTGACCATCCTAAAGTAATTGAATACGCAAATGCCAAAACTTCGGCAGATAAAAACGCTCAACAAAAAGTAGTTGACCTCTACTTGGCGGTTCGCGATGAAATTCTTTACAACCCTTACAATCTTATTCTCATACCCGAAGAGATTTCTGCTTCTAAAACGTTAGAGCGCGGAACCGGTTATTGCATTGAGAAATCGTTACTGCTTTGTGCCGTTGGCAGAATCCATAACATTCCTTCGCGCTTAGGTTTTTCTATTGTGCAGAACCATCTTTCTACCAAGAAGTTTGTAGACATGCTGCGCACCGACAAGTTTGTCTTTCATGGATACAATGAGTTTTGGATTGATAACAGATGGGTAAAATGCACTCCTGCGTTCAACAAAAGTCTTTGTGAGAAATTCGGCACCAATGCACTCGATTTTGATGGAGAACACGATTCTATCTTCCAGGAATACAATGACGGTAAAAAATACATGAACTACCTGCACGAATACGGACAGTTCGATGATTTCCCATTCGACCTTTTTGTGGCAGAATTGAAAGTTCACTATCCGCATTTGTTTGATGAAACAAACGCTCAATCGTTTTCGTGGGGTGAATAGTGTTGATTATTTCCTTAAATTTTTCCTCTCTAATTTCTAAGCAAGGTTATTTTCGCGCTGCAAAAATAAATTCACCATGTCACAAGCAACTGCTACTATGATTCAACTTTCTGACCGCATTAACCACATGCAGGAATCTGCTACTATCAAAATGAGTAAAATGAGCCGCGAGCTTAAAGCGCAAGGGCACGATGTGGTTGATTTAAGTTTGGGCGAGCCTGATTTTGATACTCCTCAATATATTAAAGACGCAGCCAAAGTGGCAATAGACCAAGGCTACACCAAGTACACACCAGTGCCAGGTTATCTTGAACTGCGTAAGGCAATCGTTCAAAAATTCAAACGCGATAACAACCTTGATTACACTGCTGACCAGATTGTTGTTTCAACCGGAGCAAAACAATCTATTGCTAACGTGGTGTTGAGTTTAATAAATGCCGGTGATGAAGTTTTGTTACCTGCGCCTTATTGGGTAAGCTACGCAGCCATTGCTGAATTAGCCGAAGGCAAGTGTGTGGAGATTCCAACTACAATTGAGTCTAACTTTAAAGTAACGGCTGATTTGTTGGAGCAATACATTACTCCCAAAACCAAGCTGATGGTTTTTTCTTCTCCTTGCAATCCTACCGGTTCTGTTTTTTCGCACGATGAGTTAAAAGCCATTGCTGCCGTAGTAAAAAAAAATCCAAACCTGTTTGTGTTGTGCGATGAAATTTATGAGTACATCAACTTTACCGGACAAAAACATACCAGCCTTGCCGAGTTTGCCGAAATTAAAGAACAGGTAATAACCGTTAACGGTTTCAGTAAAGGATTTGCTATGACCGGCTGGCGCTTAGGTTACATAGGAGCACCGCTTGCCATTGCTAAAGCGTGCGATAAAATGCAAGGACAGTTCACTTCTGCGCCTTGTTCTATTGCACAAAAAGCTGGTGAAGCTGCTTTGCTTGGCGACTTAACCCCAAGTTTTGACATGGTGAAAGAATTTAAGAAACGTAGAGATTTAGTTTACGGTTTACTTAAAGAAATTCCGGGATTGAAAGTGAATTTGCCTGATGGTGCTTTCTATTTCTTTTTTGATGTAAGCTCATATTTCGGAAAAACATTTGAAGGCAAAGCATTGAACACACCGGAAGATATTTCTCTTTACTTATTAGCCGAAGGCAAAATTGCATTAGTAAGCGGAGAAAGCTTTGGCGACAAAAACTGTCTGCGCATGAGCTACGCTACCAGCGAAGAAAAATTGACAGAGGCGTGCAAAAGACTAAAGGAATCGTTCCTTAAGTTACAATAGTTTTCACTCTCAAATTATCAAACCCTCACATCATCAAATTACTAAATGGCAATAGCTAAACTTAACTTCTCCAACCTTTCCGTTCTAATAGTAGGCGATGTAATGGTTGATTTTTATTTGTTCGGAGAAGTTAACCGCATTTCGCCCGAAGCACCGGTTCCGGTGGTGGAAATTTTGAGTAAAGAATCGCGCTTGGGCGGTGCAGCTAATGTGGCGTTGAATATTTCAGAACTTGGTGCCAAGCCAATTTTACTTTCTATGATTGGCAGAGATGCTAACGGCAATCAACTGATAAAGCTATTGCGCGAAGCGGGTGTAAAAACGAATCACCTTCTTCAAAACAAAAACAGAGTAACCACACTCAAAACAAGAATTTTTGATGAAGACAAACAGGTAGTTCGTTTTGACGAAGAAGAAATTGAGGATGTAAACGAAGCACAGGAAACTTTGCTACTAAAAGAATTTAGAAAAATCCTTCTAAATGATAAACCTGACATCATCATTATTCAGGATTACAACAAAGGTGTGCTGACTAAATATTTTATTAAGCAAATATTATTGCTGGCCACCAAAAACGGCATACCGGTAGCTGCTGACCCTAAGGAGCGTAACTTCTTCGACTACCAAGCTATAGATTTATTCAAACCAAATCTTCGCGAGTTTTCTGAAGCTATTGGTTACCGAATTAATGCCAAAAGTATTGACAGCTTACGAAGCGGTGCAGAAGAATTGAGAAGAAAGAATCGTTTTAAGAACTTAATGGTTACCCTTGGCGGCAATGGAATTTTCTGTTTTACCCGCGATGGAAATTCATTTATTGTTCCTGCCAAAGCCATTAAAGCTGCGGATGTTTCGGGAGCAGGCGATACGGCCATCAGCATTGCCGCGCTTGCCTTCGCTCAAAAATATCCGCTAAAAGAAATTGCACAGTTTGCCAATAAAGGCGCTGCTGCGGTTTGTAAGAAAGTAGGCGTTACTCCTGTTTCGTTGAAGGAGATGAATTAGTGTCTGCTTAACTCCTTATCGCATCCACCGGTTTCATATTGGCGGCAAACCAGGCAGGAATAAAGCCCGCAAGTATTCCCACAAAAACAGAAATAGAAATTCCGAGAATTACGTTAGCGGCTGTAATGTGAAACTGAAAGTCTGATTCCGCTACATGCGTTACCAGGTATTGCAAAATCTGGAACAAACCAAGCGCTACTACCAAGCCCATCACTCCCCCAAACACACAAAGCACAACGGCTTCCAGCAAAAACTCAAGGAGAATGTAAATCTTCTTTGCGCCAATGGCTTTCTTAATCCCAATAATGTAGGTTCTTTCTTTAACCGCCACAAACATGATATTGGCAATGCCGAACGCACCCACAAAAATAGAGAACCCACCAATGAACAAACCAGCAATGTTGATGATAGAAAATATAGAAGCTATACCTTCGGTAAATACACTCACCTGATTAATGGCAAAATTATCTTCCTCATAAGGCGAAAGTCTTCTGATAGAGCGCATGGCTCCCTTAATTTCGTATTTCAGTTCTTCTATAGGAACATTCTTTTTAGGAATAATAGCAATGAGCGGGTCATTACCAACATCACCCATATTGATGAACATCCCCATAAATGAGAAGGGAACAATCACGTTATTATCTAACGAAAACCCAAACAAGTCACTTCCTTCCTTTTTCAAAACCCCAATAACTGTCAACTTAACACCACGAACTTTTATTTTCTGCCCCTCCATTAAACTTCTGCCTGGGAATAAAGTTTCTGCTACCGTTGCACCAATAAGCGCTACTGCTTGCGCGTTGTTGGATTCTGCAGGGGTAAAATATCTGCCCTGCGTAAAATCCATTTCCTTAATGCGATTGTATTCGTAACTCGCCCCCAAAATTTTCGCCCCCTGTGCCACATTGTCACCCGAAATCACGTTTGCATTTCCGGCAAAATACATAATGCTGGTAGCTTCTGCACCTTTCAGTTTTTCTTTTAGTTGCTCTAGCTCTCTTCTGTTACTTGATGGGCGATTCAGATATTTCCACCACGGATAATCATTTCCATCAGCCCAAATCCATGGCCATTTTTGCACGTAAACAATATCGTTACCAAACGAAGCCAGACTACTTTGTATGTTCATCTCCAGCGAGCCGACCGCAGTACGCACCGAAATAATACAGAGAATACCAATAGAAATACCGAGTAGCGAAAGAAACGAACGAAGTTTAGCAGCGCGTATTTCGGCAAACGAAAGGACTAAACTTTGCCAGAAAACTTGAATAATGGTGCTCACCGCGCAAACGTAGCAAAAAAGTTTGCTGTTTATGACCATACAAATAGTGTTTGGAGAATCAATTTAGCCGATTACTTTTGCGCCCTCGAAAATTCAGCCTAAGCCTGAAATTTTGAATTCCGTAAAATTCAAAAATCTAAAAGAAATGAAGCTATCCAGTTTTGGTTTTAACCTGCCCAAAGAATCTATTGCCATGTATCCCGCAAAAAATCGCGATGAGAGTAAGCTCATGGTGATTGACCGGAAGACAAAGAAAATTGAACACAAAAAATTCCACGACTCGCTAAAATATTTTAACGATGGCGATGTTTTGTTGTTAAACAACACTAAGGTTTTTCCTGCGCGTTTGTATGGAACCAAGGAAAAAACCGGTGCAAAAATTGAAGTATTCTTATTGCGCGAATTGAACCAAAAACAATTCCTGTGGGATGTATTGGTTGACCCGGCACGTAAGATTCGTGTAGGTAACAAATTGTATTTTGGAGAGAACGATGATTTGATTGCAGAAGTAGTAGATAACACTACATCTCGCGGCAGAACTATTCGCTTTTTATACGATGGCGATTACGATAAATTTAAGAAGGTATTATACGGCTTAGGCGAAACTCCGCTACCTAAGTATATTAAGCGTGCTGTGGAGCCGTTGGATGCAGAGCGTTACCAAACTGTTTTTGCCAGAGTAGAAGGCGCAGTAGCTGCCCCTACAGCGGGTATGCACTTTAGCCGCGAGTTGCTCAAGCGTTTCGAAATTAAAGGAATTGAACTGGCTGAAGTTACCTTGCACACGGGTTTGGGAACTTTCCGCACTATTGATGTAGAAGATTTATCAAAACACAAAATGGATGCGGAAGAAATTATTATTCCGGAAAAAGCTGTGAAACTGGTAAACACCGCTAAAGATAACGGCAAGCGTATTTGCGCAGTAGGTACTACTACCATCCGCGCGGTGGAGTCGGCAGTATCGGCAGAGCATTACTTAAAGGCTTACAATGGCTGGACAAACCTTTTTGTTCACCCGCCATACGATTTCAGCATTGCCAATGCTATGATTACCAACTTCCACATGCCTAAGTCAAGCTTATTAATTATGGCTGCTGCCTTTGGCGGTTACGATTTAATGATGAAGGCTTATGAAATAGCGGTTAAAGAAAAATACAAGTTCTCTACTTACGGAGATGCTATGCTGATTCTGTAGTTCCCGGTTAACGGTTTACGGTTCGCAGTAAAACAAAAGCCACTCGAATGAGTGGCTTTTGTTTTTGTGTTTATTGCTTTTGTAGATTTGCTACGGTCAACTCTAAATCAATGTTCATCTTCGTTAAAGAAGAAATCATCTTTAGTTGGGTAATCAGGCCAGATGTCATCAATGCTTTCATACATTTCGCCATCGTCATCTAATTCTTGCAGGTTTTCAATTACTTCCACAGGCGCACCGGAACGAATTCCGTAATCAATCAACTCATCTTTAGTAGATGGCCAAGGTGCGTCTTCCAGGTATGATGCTAATTCGAGTGTCCAAAACATATTTTATAGTGCTTTTTTATTCAGCGGGCAAAAGTATCTTTTTCCACTAAACAACAAACTGCACTATTTCTTTTGTTGAAAAGTGGTTGTTTCTTTTCAAAGCACCGTGCATTTCATGCTCGTTCGGGAAATAATTTCCGAACCTATTAATCATACTTTTGTAGACAATCAACATACAAAAACGGCAAACTAAATTGCGAACTGACACAGATTGCAATAAGTTTGACCGCAATAAATAATCACCCTTGGCAAACAGTAAAGGAACTTCTTATTTCTACGCAATTTTTGGTATTACACTGGTGCTTTTTGTGCTGGGGGTTTCAGCCATTTTGATATACGAAGTGAAACAGATTTCAACCGGTGTAAAAGAAAACCTGATGGTTGAAATAGTATTGAAAGATGAAGTAGCTATTTCTAAAATTGCATCGCTGCAAGCGCGTATACAGGCAAAGCCTTATACTAAAAACACAAAGTTTATTTCTAAAGAAGAAGCGGCTAAAATTTTACAGGCAGATTTGGGCGAAAACTTCCTTGATATTCTTGGTTACAATCCTTTGTACGCTTCGTTCAGCTTAAACCTTTACGAACGCTATACTAACAAAGACAGTTTTGAACTGGTTAAAACCGATTTAGGTTCTTTGGCTGAAGTTAAGCAGGTAAACGTGCAAGCCAATATTATTGAATCGCTGGAAAAAAACGTGCGGAACGGAACATTTGTGGTTTTCATCATTGCGGGTGCGTTGTTGGCATTTGCCATTTCGCTTATCTTCAACACTATTCGTTTGGCTATGTTCTCCAGAAGGTTTACCATTAAAACACAACAGCTTTTTGGAGCCACCCGTTGGTTTATTATTAAACCGTTTTTGGGTAGAGGTATTTGGAATGGCTTGGTGAGCGGTATTGCTGCTTGTTTACTTATAGCTGCCCTTCTATTTTACATTGACCACACCATGCCCGACCTTGGTTTGCAGGGTGATTTAATTACATTTGGCGCGCTCTTCGGGGTAGTAATTTTGTTCGGAATTTTAATTTCATTTTTAAGCACACTCATAGCCGTTCTTCGTTACTTACGTTTAAAAGTAGAAGACCTTTATTAAAGAAATATCATGGCAAAGCAACAAACACCATTAAAAGAGAAACAAGCCGCACCGGTTCAGGCAAAGCAAACTGCGGCACTTACTCCGTTTATATTCGACCGCACCAATTACCTGATTATGATTGGCGGTGTTGTGGTTATCTTAATCGGCTTTATGCTCATGAGCGGTGGAGCAACTACCGACCCTAACGTTTTTCCGAAAGAAGAGCTTTACAGTTTCAGAAGAATAACCCTTGCACCAATTGTGGTGATGCTGGGTTTCGGCATTGAAATTCTTGCGATACTAAAAAGACCTAAAGAATAATGACCAATACGGAGTCAATCATACTTGCCATTGTTGAGGGATTGACAGAATTTATACCGGTATCATCTACCGGACATATGATTTTGACCGAAGCCGCTTTAAAAATGCAACGAAGCACTTTGGCAAACGTTTATATTGTAAATATTCAGTTCGGGGCTATTCTTGCAGTGGTATTTTTATACTGGCGAAGATTCTTTCAATCGTTCGATTTTTACTTTAAACTTTTTGTTGCTTTTATTCCCGCTGCGGTGCTTGGCTTTTTGCTGAACGACCAAATAGACAAATTACTTTCCAGCGTAACTACCGTTGCCGTTTCGCTGGTTATTGGCGGGGGGGGCCTGATTTTTACGGACCGCTTTTTTAAGCAGCAGATTCAAGACGCTGATAAAGATGAAGACAGAGAGTTTATAAAAGAGATTGACGAATTTGGAGTGGAGCGTAAAAAAGAAGTGCTTAAAAGATTTGAAATTGGCTGGATGCAGGCCTTTCTTATCGGCTGTTTCCAATGTATAGCTATGGTACCCGGAGTATCACGCTCTGCAGCTACCATTGTTGGCGGGCTTACGCAAAAATTAAATATTAAAAGAGCTGCTGAATTCTCATTCTTTCTGGCGGTACCTACTGTTTTTGCTGCATCGGCTTACAAGTTGCTGAAAAGCTATGATGAGATAAGGGGTACCGATATTGATTTCTTTTTAGTTGGTAATGTGGTTTCGTTCCTTGTAGGCATGGTTGCCATTAAATTTTTCATCAGTTTGATTACCCGCTTTGGTATGAAGTTTTTTGGCTACTACCGAATTGTCTTAGGCGTTTTCATTTTAATAATGATGGCGATGGGGCATAAACTTGAAATTCCCGAATAATGAACTTTGCCGAAGGGGAAGTTCTGCTCATCAACAAACCACTTACTTGGACATCGTTTGATGTAGTAAACAAACTCCGCTACACCATTACAAAAAAACTGGGCAATAGAATTAAAGTAGGCCATGCCGGTACGCTTGACCCTTTGGCAAACGGACTACTGATTATCTGCACAGGTAAAATGACCAAGAAGATTGATGAGTTTACGGGCATGGAAAAGGAATATACCGGCACATTCCTTTTGGGCGCTACCACTGCCACTTACGATTCGGAGATGGAACCGGATGCCACTTTCCCTACAGAACATATTAACGCTGCGCTTTTAGCCAAAGCACAACAAAAGTTTATGGGTGTAATTGAACAAATGCCGCCTATTTACTCTGCCATAAAAATTGATGGTAAAACTGCCTACGCACAAGCGCGGAAAGGAAAAGAAGTAGAAATGAAAACGCGCACCATTGAAATAAAAGAGTTTGAGTTAACTCGAACGGAACTACCGGAAGTTGATTTCAGAGTAGTGTGCAGTAAAGGAACTTACATTCGCTCACTAGCTTTTGATTTTGGCAAGACTTTAAACAGTGGCGCATATTTAAAAGCCTTGTGCCGCACCAAAATAGGCACGTTTGATTTAAAGAATGCTATGACGGTGGAAGAATGTGTAGCTATGATTAATGCCAGTGAGGTGCCGGTGGCAGAAAGTAAGAAGTAATACAATTATTATAAACTTGCATTGGCTGTTGATGCGAACCGCCAATGTAAACTGTTAACCATGCGTGTCTTTCGCGATTTAAATAACCTTCCTGCGTTTAAAAATTCGGTGATTACCATCGGCACTTTTGATGGGGTGCATAAGGGGCATCAGAAGTTAATTGAGCGAATTAACTTTCTGGCAAAGCAGAACCATGGTGAAAGCATCATTATTACTTTTCATCCGCACCCGCGTATTGTTATTAACCCGCAGGATAAATCGCTAAGGCTTTTAAATACCATTGAAGAAAAGATTGCGCTTCTGGAAAAATACGGAGTAGATAACCTAGTGATTGTTCCTTTCAGCCGCAATTTTTCGGAACAGGCGGCCGAAGATTATGTGCAGCATTTTTTGGTAAAGAACTTTCAACCCAAAAATATTGTAATAGGCTATGACCACAAGTTTGGTAAAGACCGTAGTGGCGATTATCATCTGCTGGAAAGCATGAAAGCGCAGTTTGGTTATAGCATGGAAGAAATTACGAAAGAAACGCTGGATGATATTGGCATCAGTTCTACCAAAATTCGCAACTCGTTACAAACTGGAGAAGTTACCTTGGCTAACGAATTGCTCGGACATAACTATAGCCTTACCGGTACGGTTGTTCGCGGCTTGCAGAACGGCAGAAAGCTGGGCTACCCCACGGCTAACCTGCAAGTAGCGGATGAATACAAGTTGATTCCCAAACCCGGAATTTATGTAGTGCGGGTTACCGATGCAGCTGCGCCTGACCAAATACATAAAGGCATGTTGAGCATTGGCTACAACCCCACTTTTGAAGGCAAAGAGCAAACCATTGAGGTAAACATTCTTGATTTTGATAAAGACATTTACGGTAACACGCTAACGCTTGAGTTTATACAGCATATCCGTAACGAAAAAAAGTTTGACTCGCTGGATGCTTTGATTGCGGAAATTAAAAACGATGAATTGGCTACAAGGAAGTTGCTAAGTTGATTGAACTACCCAATAATAGACCGCCATTATGCTACAAGTTTATATTCTTACATATTTTTCTTACTAAAAACAATCAGTGCTTTGTATTTAAAAAGTTTTTCCATTAGAACATTTATAATGGATACAACGTATAGATAGATACAACCACCACACAACTTGTGGAAATTATTAACTGATAAAAGAAAGAAGATGGCAACGCAAGAAGCACAAGATTACTATTACGAAAAAGCAAAGAAGGATTTCATGATTGGTTTCTACGATCAACCGTTCCCAAGCGCAATGGTGATTGACTTAGATGACTTTGAAAGAGTGTGTAACAAATCTTACAAGAACGGCTACGGTGACGCAGCCGATGAACTTAAAAACAGAAATAAGTTTTTCTAAATAAACTACTTCAT
>CAMBIM010000053.1 GCA_945867505.1 Chitinophaga pinensis | reverse complement strand
CAATATAACTGGACTTTACCAGGCGGCTGGAATGTTACCGGTGGAAATAATACCAACGCCATACAGGTAAGTTCCGGCACAGGCGGAGGAACAATTTCCGTAGCCGCAGAAAATAATTGCGGCACTACTTCTGCGGTAACTAAAAACGTAACGGTGCTTTCATCAAGCTTTGCAGCACTAAGCAATATTACTGTTAGTGATACGGTTTGCTCTAACATCGCAAACGTTAGCATATCAGTAACCAACGACCCTGCTGCCACTTACTATAACTGGACTTTGCCAAACGGCTGGAATATTACCAGCGGAAACAACACCAATACTATTCAAGTAACATCGGGTAGTACCGGTGGAACAATTTCCGTAACCGCAGAAAATAATTGCGCAAGCAGCTCTCCTGCTACAAAAAGTATAACGGTTGTTCCTTCAAACTTAGGAACACCGGGTTTAATAACCGGAGAAGATACGGTTTGCGAAGGAATATCTTCTACTTATAGCATTGTAGCCGTTAGCGGAGCTGATGCTTACCTGTGGACTACGCCAAATGGCTGGACTGTTGCTTCAATAAGTCCTGATTCAACTATCACCTATAATATTGGTAACAGTAGCGGAACGGTAACCGTAGCTGCAGTAAATGGTTGCGGACAAAGTTCTGCTGCTCAATTTGCGGTAACCGTAAACGCAGCACCTTCGCTTATTGGCAGCACTATTGCTGGCCCCGATACCCTTTGCAATGGAGGTAGCGCAGGAATTTACTACACATTAAATCCGTTTGCTACTACTAATGAGGATTATAACTGGTCGATTCCGAACAATTGGTCATTTGTAGGTAGCAGTAATTCATCGGCTCCAATTATCAATGTAAATTCATCTGGGGCTATTACCGTAAATACTTCAAACAGCTGCGGCAATAGCAATACAATCTCATTAAATGTGGTGGTGTTGGATACCCCCAACGCACAAATAACTACTGCAGGCAATGTTTTAACCGCATCACCAACCGGTACAGGTTACATATATATATGGTATGCCGATGGGCAATTGATAAGCGATGCAGATGGCAATAGTTACACCCCAACACAAATAGGAAACTACTCTGTGCAGATTTTTGATGGCAACAATTGCGGTGGTTTATCTGCCGAAACTAATGTTGTTGTTAGTGGCATAGAAGAAGTAACAGAAAGTGTCATAGCTATTTATCCTAATCCAACTTACACCGGTAGTTTGCAAATTACTGTAGGCAATAATCTAATAGGAGCAAAACTGAAAGTTAATGATGTTACTGGTAAACTTATATTTCAATCGTCAATTGTCAGCCGTCAATCGTCAATCAACACCTCTACTTTTGCTAAAGGAATTTATACGCTAAGCATTGACGCCACCGGTGCATCTACTCGCAAGAAATTTGTGGTTCAATAATCGATTTTAACAACCCTGGCAGAGTTTCTTTAAAAATATGACAAAACCATGACAATTCTTTTGCTGCTAAAAGCAACTAAAGAATTGCGTTTTTCATTGATAAAAAAGACTGTTTTTAGAGAATTGTCACAGTATTGTCACATTTCATTGGCAGGCATACTAAAACGTTAATCTCGCCTTAACTTTGTTTTGCAAAAAAAATTACATTTGACCGCTTTTTAGAAAAGCACACACTGATTAAAATAATTAATTGCGATGAAAAAATTATTTACTCTTCTAACTCTTATTACCGTATTTTTTAGTGTTAAGGCACAAAACGGTGGAATATCCGGAAAAGTGGTTGACGAAAACGGTGAGGGTGTGCCTGTAGCCAATGTGATATTGGTAGATAATAAAGGAGTAACCACCGGCAGAGGCAGCAATACCGATTTTGACGGCAACTACTCTATTAAGCCGCTCACTCCGGGCAAGTATAACCTTCAGGTTTCTTATATAGGTTACGGAACGCAAGTGCAACAAGGGGTTGTAGTAAGTGCCGATAAAGAAACTTTCATTGATATGAAATTGAAACCATCTTCTACTCAGTTAGATGCGGTAGAAATTATTTCTTATAAAGTGCCTTTGATTGACCCAGGTAAAACTTCTTCGCAAAACACGGTTACTTCCGAAGAAATAGCGAACATGCCCACTAAAAACGTAACTGATATTGCGGCTACTACAGCAGGAGCTTTTCAGTCAGATCAAGGTAAAGGAATTAACGTAAAAGGTGGTCGCGATGCAGGAACACAATACTATATAGATGGTGTAAAAGTTACCGGAGTTCCTACGCTTCCTACTTCTTCTATTGAGCAGTTGCAGGTAATTACCGGAGGTATTCCTGCAAAATATGGTGACGTAACGGGCGGTATCGTAAACATTACTTCTAAAGGCCCTTCAAGCGACTTTAATGGGAGTGTGGAATTTCAAACCTCGCAAGGTTTAGACCCTTATGGCTTTAATTTGGTAAACGGAAGTTTAACCGGTCCTATTTGGAAACAAAAAAAGACGAACAAAGCCATCATAGGTTTCTTTGCTGCTTTTGAGTATTTGGATCAGAAAGACCCAGATCCATCAGCAGTTGGTTTATGGCAGGTGCGTCAGGATGTACTGGATGATCTTCGTCAAAATCCATTGATTAGAAAAGAAAGTTCTAACGCATTTAGCGTAGCTTCTGAAAACTTGACCATGAAAGATATGTATAAGGTAAAGGTAAAACCTAATACTTCTTCACAGAACTTTCGTGGTACAGGTCGTTTAGATATTCGCCCGGCAGATAATATCACGCTTGCTTTTGGGGGGTCGGCTTCTTATAATAAGTTTCACGATTGGGTAGAGAAGTACACACTTTTAAATTCAGAAAACAATCCTTTAAATACAGAACTTAACTGGCGTGTGTTTGGTCGCTTTACACACAATATTGGTGCTAAGCAATCTGATGATGAAGAAAAAGATGGCAAGAAGAAAAAATCTTCTGCGTTCCAAAATGCTTTCTACTCTTTACAGGTAGATTATGAAAAATACCAAACTAAGTATGAAGACGATACTCACGGCTCTAACTACTTTGATTATGGTTACATTGGTAAGTTTGAAACTCAGCGTTCACCAGTTTTTGGTTTCGATACTTTTGGTGTAGGCAACAACATTCTTCAAGGTTGGAAACAATTGGGATATGCCGATACAGCCGTATTGTTTACTCCGGGAACTTTGAACCCTTATGGTTCAAGATTTACCGAAACGTACTATGAATTGTTAGGTGCTACCCGCGATGGTAATGGAAGATACTCAGCTTATGGCGATAACAACGCTGCCTATACCGCAAACCTTAACCAAATTCAAGGTAACCAGGCGTTGGTTAACGGTCAACGTTCTAACCTTTCTTATGGTATTTGGTATAATACCGGTCGCCAATACAACGGTTACGGAATTGGTAACGATAACGACCAATACCGCGTTCGTTTAGAAGGTGCTTTTGATATCTTAAAGCCTGGTGCACCAAGCCGAAACAAACACTCGTTTGAGTTTGGTGTTGAGTTTGAGCAAAGAATTCAACGCACTTATACCGTATCTCCACTCGATTTATGGACTCGCGCTCGTCAATTAGTTAATCAGCAGTTAGAAGGGTTAGACAGAAATAATCCTATACTACGAATTAATGGACAGGACTACGCTTTCAATGACCCTACCCGGCCAACGTTCTTCCCAACCGATACTATTTTATTTAACCGAGCTTATAATGCCGAAAAGCAAACTTTCTTCGATAAATCGTTGCGCCAATCGTTAGGGCTTGCGGTAGAAAATACCGACTTTATTGATGTAGATGCGCTTAACCCAAACCAATTGAACTTAAACATGTTTTCACCTGAAAACTTATTGGGTGATGGTTCGGCATTGGTTACATACCGTGGTTACGACCCTTATGGCAATAGACTTGGCAAACAACCTTCTTTCAACGATTTCTTTACTAAAAGAAGAGCTGATGGCGAGTTAGAAAGAGCTATTCCTGCTTTCAGCCCTATTTATACAGCGGCTTATATCTCTGACCGTTTCTACTTTAAAGACTTAACGTTTAACGTAGGTGTTCGTATCGACCGGTTTGATGCTAACCAAAAAGTATTGAAAGATGAGTTTTCTCTTTATCCAATTAACACCAAATCAGAAGCTGTTAGTTTGAATGGTGGTCAACCAATTGCGCATCCATCCAACATTGGGGATGATTACTATGTATATGTAAACAACTCAAAAGCACCTACGGCAATTGCCGGTTACCGCAATGGCAATACTTGGTACGACCGTTTTGGTAACGAGTTAACCAGCGGCAAAGCAGTTGCCTCGGCATCAAGCACTGGAACCATTCAGCCATATTTAAAAGATGCGAATGCAGAAATTAAAGACCCGGATAAATTTGACCCTAACGGAACGTTTGAAGATTACAAGCCGAAGATTATTGTAATGCCGCGTTTACAGTTCTCGTTTAATTTAACGGATAAGGCATTATTCTTTGCTCACTACGATATTTTGTCGCAGCGTCCATCTAACCGGGTAATAATGGATCCTACAGATTATCTATACTTTGTAGATAATTCAGGAACTTTAAACAATCCGAATTTGAAACCGGAAAGAACAATTGATTTTGAATTAGGCTTTAAGCAAAAAGTAAGCAACACTTCAGCCTTTACTATTTCAGCTTTTTACCGCGAGTTTAGAGACCAAATACAAGTACGTAGAATTATTAATGCGTATCCTAAGGATTATTTAACTTATGGTAATATAGACTTTGGAACAACAAAAGGTTTTACGCTTGATTTTGACATGCGCAGAACTGGAAACATTACCTTAAAAGCAAACTACACTATGCAGTTTGCAGAGGGAACAGGATCTGACGACCGTTCGCAGGCAAACTTGGTAAACTCTAACCAACCAAACTTCCGTAGTATCAACGCTTTGAATTATGATGCTCGTCATATCATCAACTTAAACGCCACTTACAGCTTTGGCGAAGGAAAAGATTACAACGGGCCTACTATTAAGAACAAGCAAATACTTTCCAACTTTGGTATCAACTTGCAAATGTCTGCCCGTTCAGGAACTCCTTACACGGCACAACAAAATGCAACACCGGAAGGTATCGAAGGCTTACCTGGTCGCCCTATTACCGATGGCTCTATCAACGGTTCTCGTATTCCTTGGTATTTCCGTTTAAACGCGCGTGTTTGGAAAGACTTTACGTTTATGGTAGGAAAAAAAGATGCAAAAAAAGACGACAAGCGCGAACTTGCGTTACAGATATACCTGCAAGTGCAAAATATTATTGGGGCTAAAAATGCAGTATCTGTTTACCGCTTTACCGGCACCACAAACGATGATGGTTACTTGAGCGACCCAGCTAGTTTATCAGCTATTAATTCAGCTTTAAATCCGCAAGCATATAAAGATCAATATGCGGCATATATCAACCGTTCCGACAACTATTCTTTGCCAAGAAGAATTTACCTCGGAGCCGTATTTAGTTTCTAATAAAACACTATAAAAACCGATTAGAAAACACTAAAAAACAAAATTGTAGAGTATGAAAAAGAACTTATTGAACTATACGCTCTGCGCAACATTGTTGCTTTCAGGGGTATGGGCTAACGCAAGAGAAGATGTGAACACGCATCGCAAACCGGGCAAGGCCTCTTTTAAAACAGAAGCAGGCGATTGTGTAACACCAATTGCCCAGTTTGACTTAGACATTAACAACGTACGCGCCCGCTTGCTTACCGGTGGTGATATGTGGTGGAATTTGAGCGAAGCCCGTTATGAAGTGCCGAAAGGCGATGGAACAGGAGCTTCCTTAAACGCCATTTATGCCGGAGCAATCTGGATTACCGGTTTATCGGATGGCGGTAACTTGAAATGTGCTGCACAACGCTACCGTGGTAATGGAGATGATTTTTGGCCAGGCCCACTTACCAATGGTATTGTAGATAAAGCAACTTGTAGCAAATACGACCGTTTCTTTAACGTATACGGAGCGGATATTTCTAAAGCACAAACTGCCTTTTTGCAAAAAGGACCACTTACTACTGTAGCAGATATTCCTACTGGAGTATTATCATGGCCTGGTAAGGGAAACCCGCACTTGCAAACCGACCCTACTTTGATAGGCGAAACTTTTGATATATTGGAAAACCTGGCACCATTCAAAGATTTTGATGATGACGGAATTTATGATCCTACTAAAGGCGACTACCCGGTAATTCCTTGCCGTGGTAAAGAATCAGAGGCTTTTGCTGACCAAATGGTGTTTTGGACTTTTAATGACGTAGGTAACCAACATACAGAAACCAGCAGCCAGCCAATTGGAGTGCAGATAAACGCTTTAGCTTTTGCGTTCCAAACTACGGATGAGATTAACAACATGACTTTTTATAAGTATGAAATAACTAACAAGTCAACTAATCCTCTGAACCAAACATACATATCTCAATGGGCTGACCCGGATTTAGGTTGTTATTTGAATGACCGTGTGGGTTGCGATACTTCAAGAGACTTAGGTATAGTATACAACGATGGTGCTACCGATCCTCCTTGTGGTGCGGGTGTAAATGGTTATGGGGCTCAATTGCCAATGATTGGTATTGACTTTTTTGAAGGGCCACTTGGCGATGATTCTCCGCGCACACAGTTAGGCTTAACTTCGTTTGTTTACTTTACCAATAGCCAGTCGCCAAGTGTAAGCGATCCGGACAACGCAGTGCAATATCGTAATTACCAAACAGGACTATGGAAAGATGGAACTCCGTTTTCAGATTCACCTGATGGTTATGCTCCTGGAAATCCAACAGAGTTTATTTTCTCGGGCGAGCCTTGTAATTCATCGGCATGGAGCGACCAAACTAGCGGTCTACCAGCAGGAGACAGACGGTTTGTACAAACTTCAGGACCATTTACATTAAAAACGGGGGAGCCTCAATATGTAACTGTGGGTTGTGTATTTGTTCGCCCTCCTGGAGGAGTTGGTTCGCCTCCATGTTTTGCTACTACCATTGGCCCTGCCGATGATAAAGCCCAGTTGCTGTTTAATAACTGCTTTAAGTTAATCGATGGGCCTGCTGCTCCTACTTTGCAAATTCGTGAGTTAAGCAATAAGCTGATAATTAATTTTCAAAATATTGGATTTAATAACGTAGGTGAGAAGTACGATGAAATGTATCCTGCAGCTCTTCAATATTTTAATACCAACGGAGGCAACGTAGACACTACTTACACTTTTGAAGGCTATAAACTATACCAAGTAACCAGCCCAACGGTTTCTGCTACAGATTTAGATGACCCTGAAAAGGCATTGCTTCTTGCACAAGTAGATGTAAAAAATGGAGTTTCAAGAATTATCAACTTTGAAAAAGATGCTACGCTTAACTTGATAGTACCTGTGCTTAAAGTGGATGGCACGAATACAGGTATTATTTCATCATTCAATATTTCTGAAGATTTATTTTCAAAATCTGACGACAAAGCTTTGGTGAACCATAAAACCTACTACTATACAGCTGTAGCTTATGCATATAATAACTATGCGCCTTACGAGCAAAACAGTCCGCAAGAGGGCGTTCAAATTTCGCCTTACTTGCAAGGCAGAGGAAACTTCAACATATACTCGGCTATTCCGCATAATTCTGACCCTCGTAACGAGGGAACTACTATTAACTCGGTATGGGGCGAAGGGGTAGAAGTGAAGCGAATAGAAGGAAGCGGTAACGGAGGAAACTCACTAAGGTTAACACCTGAAACAGTTGCACAAATTATTGGCTCAGGTTCTTACGCTTTTGCTGATACACTTACCTACGTAAAAGGTAATGACCCTATTGGATTTAAAGTAACCGACCCCATAAGTTTAAAAGAAGCTGATTTTCAGTTAAAATTTGTAGATACTACTTTCTCTTCTTCCGTAAACAAAAAAACCTACTGGTTCTTACATGATGTTACTAATAACGATACCATTTGGAGCGACCGTGCTTTAGACCGCCCTTACGAGCAACAAATTACCTTAAACAAAAGCGGTGAAAAAACAGATTACGGTTTCTCTATCAAATTAGGTACACCTGCACCTGTGCATACTATTCCTGGGAATTATTTAGCAACAGCCGGTGCGCCTACTCGTTATGTTTACGATGCCTTGCCTTCTACTATTGAGTATCAAAACCCGGTTGAAAAATGGTTGAGTTTTGTGAAAGATGATGGAGATATTTCTGTAACTAACTGGATTCGCTCGGGTCAATATAATAATAAAGCAGGTGGACAAAACCAGAATACAAATGCAGTGGCATTATTGTTTGATGATAATTGGTATTATACCGATCAAAATGGACAGGGAACTCCATCAACTTCAAACTTTACTTATGATGATTCAACTGAAACATTTGAAACCTTGGCAGATGGAACTTGGGGACCTTATTGCTTAACCAGCAATTATTCTAACAAAAACCCTATAAGCCCTGCTCCTCCATTTATTCATCAACCTGGGTTTAGATGGAGAAATTATGGACAAACGGCTACAGCAAGTGTTCCTCCACAAAATACATTAGACCGTTTGTCGAGTGTAGATATTGTTATTACACCTGACCAGAGTAAATGGACAAGATGTGTGGTATTTGAAACTGGTGAAGATGAGGCGTTGAACGAGGGGAATGCGGTTTATCAGAAAAAGACAAATAATACCTTCAACGGCAAAGGGGCTTGTAAAGGGCAAATCAGAATGCAATATTCTAAAGACTGGAACAATCCTAACACGCGTGATTATCTGGTTACTACACAATCAGATACTGGTCGTTCTTGGTTCCCGGGTTATGCGGTGAACGTAGAAACCGGAGAGCGTTTGAATATTGCCTTTGGCGAAAGCTCAAACATATCTAATCAAAATGGTAACGATATGTTTTGGAATCCAACCAAAGATGTATTTAGTCCTGTTTACTTGCCTGGTCAAATTATTGAGAGAATACCATACTTTGGCGGTAAGCACTTTATTTATGTAATGGATACTAAGTATGACGAAGGTCGTGCAGCCCAGCAATTATTGATTGAAAAATACGATAGCTTAAAATCAAGCTTAGGAAACATTCCACAATCCTTACAACCGCTTTACCGCAGTTTGATGTGGACTTCTATTCCGCACTTAACACCAGGCTACAGCTTTGCTGCCGATGCGCAAGGAAATAAAATAGTTCCACCGGCTGAAGTTACAGTTAGACTTCGTGTAGAAAAACCGTACAACCTTTTTGAAACAACAGCTTCAGGCGATTCATTGCCACGCTACCAGTTTAGTACTAAAGGAATGGGCGCATCGGAAAAACAACAAGATGTAGCTAAGAATGCGTTGGATATAATTCGAATAGTGCCAAACCCTTATTTGGCTTATTCAAGTTACGAAACCGACCAGAACACCAACACCATTAAAGTGACTAACCTGCCTAACACCTGCACGGTTACTATCTATTCGCTTGACGGAACATTGATTCGTAGATTAACTCGCGCTATCAATATTGACCCGGCTACTAACAAGCGTATTGAAATTAGCGATGGCAATCCGGTATCGGATGTTAACCTTGACAATACGTTAAATTGGGATTTGAAGAACAGTAAAGGAATTGCTGTATCGAGCGGTATTTACTTGTTTAATGTAGATGCACCGGGTATTGGGCAACGAACAATAAAATGGTTTGGAGCAGTAAGACCGGCTGATACTTCTAACTTCTAAAAAAAATATATCCCGTCCCGATTTATCGGGACGGGATTAAACGAAAAGCGATAACCATTAAAGCATAGGATTATGAAGAAAATTTTAACCATACTTATTACCGCTGTATTATTAGGCAGTAATGTTTTTGCAGGTAATCCGGACCGTAGAGGGGAAGCCGGTGCGTATGAATTGCTGATGAACGGATGGGCGCGCTCATCGGGTTTTTGGAGCATGAACACTGCCGGTGTTAAAGGTATAGAAGCCGAAAGAATAAACCCTGCGGGAATTGGCTTTACACAAAAAACCGAAATTGCTGCTGCCTATACGCTTTGGCTGCAAGGCTCGGGAGTGGGTGTGGCGCATGTAGGCGTGGCGCAACAGTTTAAAGAAACTAACGTGATAGCCTTGAGTATTCAGGCGTTGAACTTAGGTGCTATTGAAAGAACCACTACCGAAAGCCCTGAAGGCGGATTGGGAACTTACAAACCGACTTTCATCAATATTGGTTTGACGTATGCTAAAAAATTCTCGAATAGTATTACCGGTGGTGTTACGTTTAGAATGGTAAATGAAGGACTTGGAAACATTAACGCTTTTGGTTTTGCTATTGATGCCGGTTTGCAATATGTAACCGGACCAAAAGATAATATCCATTTTGGTGTTTCGTTGCGTAACGTAGGTACACCTATGAAATTTAGAGGCGATGCCTTGGGAACTTCGCAACAAATTATTTCTTCTACCACTTACCAGTTAACCGTAGATAACAAAGCCAACAAATTTGAATTGCCAACACAGTTAAACATTGGCGCTGCCTACGATTTTTGGATGGGAAAGAAGAAAGAAGTTTCGCCAAAGGTTTACAAGCAAGATTACCGTTTGACTGCCTTAGCTAACTTTACTTCTAACGCATTTGGTTACGATAACTACGGTGTAGGTTTAGAGTTTGGCTGGAAAGAAATGTTGATGTTACGTGCCGCTTACCGTTTTGAAACCGGTCAGTTTAAAAAAGCAACCAGCTTGAATGTTTACAATGGCTTTGCTGCCGGGTTTACCTTCGATGCTCCTTTAAAGAAAGATGGCAGTACGCGTTTGGGTATCGACTACTCGTTCCGTATGACCACTACATATGCCGGCACACACGGTATTGGCTTGCACTTTAACTTGTAATTCATAAATTTGTTTTAATATAATTAAGACGTCTCTTCGGAGGCGTCTTTTTACTTTTTATAGGTAGAGGAGAATCTGAATTTTAATAACCAATAATCAATTAATACCATGTCAGACATATTTTACATGAGCAAAGAAGGCCTGGAAAAATTGCAGGAAGAAGTAAAGTACTTGCGCACGGTTAAACGCCCCGAAATTGCCAGAGCCATTGCCGAAGCCCGCGAGAAGGGTGACCTTTCGGAAAATGCCGAATACCATGCGGCTAAAGAAGAGCAAGGACATTTAGAAGCCAAGCTTTCGGAAATGGAAGGCAAGTTGACTAACGCCAGAGTAATGGATGGCAGCGATGTAGATTTATCAAAAGCCAACATTCTTTCTACCGTAGAAGTGCTGAACAAAAAGGCGAACAAGAAAATGAAATTTACTTTGGTAAGCGAAGCCGAAGCTAATTTGAAAGAAGGTAAACTTTCTATTACCTCGCCAATTGGTAAGGCTTTGTTGGGTAAAGCTATTGGCGATATTGCGAAAGCCCAAACCCCTGCCGGTGCTATTGATTTTGAAATTCTGAAAATTACAATGGAGTAAGAACCTGTTTAAGGTATGTCGAAATTTAATTTTATTTCAGGGTGAGCGGAGTTGAACCCTTTTCAAAATCCTTCGACTCCTCTCAGGATGACTTACCCCTTTAATTAACTTAAACAGTTTCTTCTATGCCTACCCTATTTACCCGCATTATTAATGGCGAAATACCCTGCTACAAAATAGCGGAGGACGAGAACTATTTTGCCTTCCTCGATATTTCTCCTTTGGCCAAGGGGCATACATTAGTTGTTCCTAAAACAGAACTAGATTATATTTTTGATATAGAAGACGCTGCACTGGCGGGTATGATGCTGTTTGCCAAAAAGGTAGCCCGCGCTATTGATAAAGCGGTGCCCTGCACCCGAGTAGGAGTGGCGGTAATTGGTTTAGAAGTTCCGCACGCGCACATTCATTTAATTCCTTTGCACACCGATGCTATTAACTTCAGCCAGCGTAAACTAAAGCTGACACCCGAAGAGTTGGCAAAAATTGCCGAAGATATTCGCGTGCAGGTTTAAATAAATACTTACTTACTCACCACCACCTGCTTCACCGCCTGCTTGCCTTCTTGTTTTACTTCTATAAAATAAACCCCACCGGCAAAAGCCGAAAGGTCAATAGTAGTTTGAAGCGCAACAACAGTTTTACTGAACAGCGTTTGCCCTAATACATTTTTCAATTCCACAGTAGTAGTTGCATTCGTCTTGTCAAGCATAATAGCTACTTGGTTAGTTGCGGGGTTAGGGGAAATGCTGAAATCAATTTCATTCATTACCGCACCAATACCTGTGGCTGTTACTGTTGCGCTGGCAGTAGCCGTGCAGCCATTGTTATCGGTTACCGTAACCGTATAAGTTCCCGAAGAAAGACCGAACATGCTTGGCGTGGTAGCGCCATTGCTCCACAAATAAGTAAACGGAGTTGCGCCACCTGTAACGGTATCTACCGCAGCCGAGCTGTTAGTGGTAGTGGTATTAACCTGAAGTTGCTCCGGTTGCTGAATAGTTACGCTGGCAGTAGCCGTGCAGCCGTTATCATCGGTAACGGTTACGGCACATGCGCCTGCACTTAAAGCCGAGGCATTAGTCGTGTTCCCGTTGCACCATAAATAAGTAAAGTTGCCAATGCCGCCTGTTGGTATAACGTTAGCAGTGGCATTGCTTCCGTCAAAACAACTTACTGCTGTAGAAGTGGTGTTGGTAGTAATAGCCGCAGGTTCATCAATAATAAATGCAGCAGTGGAAGAGCAGTTGCTGGCATCGGTAACCGTGAGGGCGTAGTTGCCCGCAGCTAAATTACTTGCGCTGTTGCCGCTGGTAGTGTTTGACCAATTAAACAAATAACCCGAGTTGCCGCCCGTAGCTGTAGCGTTGGCTATACCGCTGGCCTCGCCATTACAGTTAGCACTGTTGGTGGTTATTTGCACAGCTATAGCATCGGGTTGGGTAATAGTAAACGTATCTACCCGCTGGCAATTGCTGCCATCGGTAATGGTTACATAATAGTTTCCGGCAGTAAGATTACTTACCGCAGCCGTGTTGGCTAAGTTGCTCCACAGGTAAGTAAAGTTGGGTATGCCGCTAATTACGTTTACCGCAGCCGTGCCGTTGTTTCCACCAAAGCAGGTAATGCCGGTAGCTGTTTTGTTAGAAACCAACGAAGAGGCATTAGCCACTATTGCTATGGCAGTTCCCGAACAATTATTGGCATCGCTAACAGTAACAGTATACGTTGCTGCTACCAAACCCGAAATAGATGACCCGCTGCCACCGGTATTCCAGCTATAGGTATAAGAAGGAACTCCGCCCGCAATAGCTACCGAAGCCTCACCATTGCTTGAGCCACAAGTAGCATTTGTAACTGAAGTGGAAGCATTTAAGCCCGCGCTTACAATAGCAGAAACAGGCCTGCGTTGCGATACGCAACCGCTGCCTTCAATTATCCAATCGTAAAAGAAGTAGTAATAAGTAGGAACATTATTGGCGTTGTTACCTGTAAGGCTAACATAACCACCCGCATCATTATACGGGTAAGTAGCTCCTGCATTATTTCTGTAAAGGTTAATAGTACTGGCGCTGGAAAGCGCTAAGCGCAAACCGGTACTAACCGGTAAATTAAAGTTTAGCATAACTCGGCTTCCCCCGGCAGGCACATTAGCGGTAATAGTTTGCAATACCGTACCTCCCGAGTTTTTTAACTCGAAAGTGCGGTTGCCTGCTGCACCGGCATACACATAAACTGATTGTAACACGCAAGCCTTATTTACATTAAACACTGTAGCCCAGTTACTGCCCGCTTGTGTTAGGTAACCGCCACTACCGCTGTTATCTGCTTTACCTACATTGTATTGCGAACCCGGTAAAGTATCTTGCAACCAATATGTAGTAGTTTGGTTAAGCACCGGTGTGGTAAATGTGGTAGAAGAAGAAATTTTATTAAAAGTAGAATCTAACCATGCCACCGGGTTGGCGCTGTTGGTAGTCAGTGTAAATATTCCCGAACCGCAGCGCGATACATCGCTTGCCGCAGGTGCAGCTGGTTTGTTTATGGTAATGTAGCTGGTTAATGTTTTTGTATTTGACCCAAAGCTATTTGTGGCGGTAAGCGTAACGGTATAAGTTCCGTTAGTGGCATACAAGTGCGTAGGGTTTTGGGTAGTAGAGGTTTGTCCATTGCCAAAGTTCCACGCCCACGAAGTAGCAGCATTGGTGCTTAAATCTGTAAACTTAATAAGCCCTGTGCAGCTGGTTACAGCGTCTGCGGTAAAGTTAGATACCGGTGGGGTAGAAATAGACTGGCAACCTAACGAACTCAATAAACCTACTTTTGAACCTCCTGCATTAAATAAAGAAAGGCTACGAGCCTTTTGTCCGGCAGTGAACATATACATGCAGGCATCATCGGTATAATCCATGTAGTTCATCCACATATCGCCATTAGGCCCATTGCTACAACTTACAGCCGGAAAAGTTGGACAACCATAATGTTGTGCACCTTGGTTGGGCGTGTCGCCTACCTGGTCGCTGCCATTGCAACCACTGCCATCGTCACCCCAAATATGGTATAGGTTTAACCAGTGACCTACTTCATGTGTAGCTGTTCTTCCCCTGTTGTATGGAGCTTGTGCAGTGCCTCCTGTGCCAAACCCCGTGTAAGTAATTACTACCCCATCGGTAGCCGCTGCACCACCCGGAAACTGGGCGTAGCCCAAAGTGCCACCACTCAAATTACAAACCCAAATGTTTAAGTAAGAAGAAGCAGGCCAGGCATCATCGCCCCCGTTGGCGGTGCGTTTTACATTATCGTTAGTAGAAAAAGAAGTGGCAGTAACTACTTTTCGAATAATACCTGTAGTAGCATTTCCGCTTGGGTCGCGGCTGGCAAGGCAGAACTCAATTTCATAATCGGCAGCTA
>CAMBIM010000052.1 GCA_945867505.1 Chitinophaga pinensis | reverse complement strand
CCAGGGCAATGTCGTAACTATCGGTAGCGCTGCACATGGCAAACATAAAGCCTCCGCCAAACACAAAATCGCGAATGGTTTTTGCCACCGCCAACTTCATTTGCGAAACCTTGCTAAAGCCTCTGCGCTTAGCCGTAGCCTCCTGCCCTGCCACATCTTCCTGATACCATTGTGCCGCACCATAGCTGCCAAAGAACTTTCCGTATTGACCGGTAAAATCTTCGTGGTGCAGGTGCAGCCAATCGTATAAAATAAGTTTGTTGTCCAGCACTTCATCGTCATACAAAACCTCGTAAGGAATCTCGGCATACTTCAATACCATGGTTACGGCATCATCCCACGGCAACTTATTTTTGGGTGAATACACGGCCACCTTCGGTGCTTTCTCCAACTTCATTACGTCCATGTTCTTTTCGGGGTTGGCAATGTCGGCAAGTATAGCGTTGTATTGCCCTGCGGCAATTATTTCAAAACTTACACCGCGCACTTTGCATTCGCTTTCTACAGCAGGCGCATAAGGTATGGCAAAACTTCCTCCGCGATAATTCAGCAGCCAATCAACCGTAACGTTTTGTTTTAAAACCCAGAACGCAATACCGTAAGCCTTCAGGTGATTGCTCTGCCCTTCATCCATTGGTATTATTAACTGCGATGCGAAAGACGAAACGGAACACAAGACAGCAAGAATAAAAGGCATTAGTTTCTTCATAAATATTTTTGCGCTGGTAAAGTTGATGCAAATAATTTGATTTAGCACGATAGCCCAAAGTTTTTAGAAGTTTTACGATTAACTAAGTGCCGTTTACAGAGGAAGCTAAGAAACGACCTTGTGAATTTTGGCGTTAAAAAAATTGTTCTGATTGCCGTTAAGAACTGCGCACTGTTTGAGCGTAACAGTAAGTATCTATGTTATGAGGAATCTTAGCACGCGAGTTTGCGCAGTTTAGGCATTCGGAACAATTTTTAGCCAAAAGTCACTCAGTCTTGAACTTTTGGTTCTTTTGGTTCAAGCCAAAAGAACAAACCGTTTACATTACTCTACTTCAGCTGTTAGTTGTAATTTAATTTCCGCTTTCGTCTGATTGCTATTGGCAGGCTATTCACTAGAGCTAAGTTTTTTGAGTTAAGTTTGTTCATCCTTATTTTATACATGATTTGTAATAGAAAATCTTTACTCGCCTTATTGTTTGCTGTTGTTAGTGTTATCCCCACGAGCAATCTATCTGCTCAAACCAATATCAGCGGCATCATCAATAAATATGCAGCTGTTACTGCTATAGATTTCTGCAACAACAATGTTACCGTAAACTCTACCACCGGCTTTAGCGTTGGGCAGCGGGCAATGATAATACAAATGAAAGGCGCAGAAATAGATGCCGGCAATTCTGCCGCCTTCGGAAATATAAACGATTACAAAGGCTGTGGTAATTACGAAATAGATGAGATAAAAACCATTACCGGTAATGTTATAGAATTCAAATACGCACTTATCCGCAACTACGAAGTTGGTGGTAGCGTGCAATTAGTTTCATTAGAAGAATATACCGATGCAATAGTTAGCGCACCGCTTACCGCCCAAGCCTGGGATGGCAGCACCGGTGGCGTTCTCCTTTTAAAAACAAACACACTTACCCTCAACGATTCTATTACTGTAAAAGGAAAGGGATTCCTTGGAGCACTGTATGAAAATGATAATGCTTCGCAGGCTTGCTTTAATAATGGCACCGGTGGTGCCACTGATTATTACTGCGCCACTATTAACTGTGGTGCACCTAAAGGTGAAGGCATAGGCACAGCGGGCTTTAATTACGGTCGTGGTAAAAACGGCAACGGTGGCGGGGGTGGCGATGACCATAACACCGGTGGTGGTGGTGGAAGTAACGCTGGTGCTGGTGGCAGAGGTGGTGTTCGCTCTAACACCGGTAATTTTTCGTGCCCCGGTCCTGCACCTGGTGTAGGAGGTGCGGGTCTTACTTACAGCACCAGTGCAAACAAAATATTTATGGGCGGTGGTGGCGGTGCTGGTGATGGCAATAACAATCAGGGAAGGGGCGGGGGCAATGGTGGAGGCATTGCTATTATCATGTGCAACACCTTAACGGGTAACAACAAAAAGATAAACGCCAACGGAAATCCCGTAGATACAGTGGTTACATTTAACTGCTGTTATGCGCAAAGCGATGGCAGTGGTGGCGGTGGCGGTGGCGGGACGGTGCTCTTGTATGCCGATAGCTATACCGGTAATGTACGAGTAGATGCGGTTGGCGGCACCGGTGGCTATTTAGATAACGGAGGCAGTAATACCTTTTGCATGGGACCCGGTGGCGGTGGCGGTGGTGGTGAACTTTGGGTAAAGGGAAATTCATTACCGGCAAATATTATTTATACCGATACCGGTGGTATAAACGGTAACAATAAATATGGCTTAGGTCCGGCAGCTTGCCCTTTTGGAACTACCAACGGTGCAGAACACGGTTTGGCTGGGGGCAGTGTAACGAATTTGAATATTGCCATTGACTCTATTCCATTTGTAAAACTGGTGGCAACTGCCTGTTGCGATACTACTGTGTGTGCAGGCGCTACCGTAAATATTACGGTAACCGATACGGCTACCTTCCCTCCTACCATCTTATGGAGCACCGGTGATAATACATCCACCATTTCGCCTTCGGTTTCATCTTCTACTTCATTTATTGTAACCGTTACCGATGTGTTGCATAGTGTTTGCACAGTTAACCAAACGGTTGTAGTAACTGTTTTAAACACACTACCCAACGTTACCGCCTGTTGCGATACCACCGTGTGCTTTGGTGCATATGCCGGCTTTAGTGTAATTGTTTCCACCGGTGGCACATTTACTTATCAATGGAGCAGTGGCGAAACCACTACCGACATTACCAAACAAATTCTTGGCTCACAATCTTTCTATGTAACGGTTACCGATGCCAACGGATGCAGTGTAGAGGAACAGGTAATTGCATTTGTCAGCAATAACCCACCACCACTAAGCGTTTGTTGTGATACGTTAGTGTGTGCAGGAAATGAAGTGACCATGACTGCTACTTCTTCTGCGCAAACAAATTATTTGTGGAACAGTGGGCAAACTACTTCCACCATTACACAGCCCGTTAATTCATCAACCACTTTTACCGTTACCGTAACGGATGCTAACGGATGTATTGCAGTTCAGTCGGCAACAGCAAATACTTCGTCTGTGCAAACTTCAATTACTGCTGTGCCCGATACAGCCATTCTTCCCGGGCAAACGGTGCAGCTAACAGCATCTAACGATTCTGCGTTAACTTATAGTTGGTCGCCAACTTCTACTTTAAATAATTCTGGCATTTATAATCCGGTGGCATCGCCTGTGGCAAACACTACTTACTGTGTTACGGTTACCAACCAATTGAATTGCGCTGCTTCAGTTTGTCTTGCTGTTCAGGTTAATCAACCTGATGTAACTATTAAAGTTGCAGATGCATTTACACCTAACAGCGATGGAACAAACGATGTATTTACCATTTTCCCTATAGGCGATGCTGTTATTTACGAAATACGCATTTACAACCGCTGGGGCGAAGTAGTTTTTTACTCATCAGGCAATGCCGCTTGGAATGGAATGTATGAAGGTCAAAAACAGGAAGCCGGTGCATTTGTTTGCAAAGTAGACTATGGCAATCCCCTTACGCCTGCTTTAGTAAAAACACTGACGAAAGATTTTATTCTGATTCGTTAGTCTACTTTTTTCCTTTTACCAACGTTTATTTTCCCTTTGGTTATTGCCATAATGAAAATGCCCGCTACATCCAATCAGGGATATAGCGGGCATCTAAAAAGATTAAACTATTATTTGCTTGAAGAAGCCTCTTGCCATAGTTTTAACTGCGAAGGGCTAAGGATTCCTTTTAATGAGTTATCTACAGTTTTAGCTAAATCTGTTGCTTTAACAGCATCAGTTCCTATGGCATCTAACTTGGTAAAGTATTCAATGTAAAGATTGTTCACTTTGCTTATTTGCTCACCTTGTAAAGCACATGCATTGGTAACTTTAGATACCATTGCTTTAGCTCTTACCTGTGGCAATTGCTTGTGAGAAGTAGCAGTTTGAGTTGCCGGAGTAGCTGCAGTTTGTGCATTCATTACACCGAAAGTGGCTATTGAAAGAGCCGACATTAAAATGATTTTTTTCATTTGAATTGTTTTTGAGTTTTTTATTGTGACCCGAAAGTAAAATAATTCTTGTAATGTTTATTTGAAGCCTGAATCATTTTCGTTTTTTAGCAACTATCATGAGCCGCCAAATAAAAACCTTCACTTACCAATCACCTGAATACGTGCAAGCGTTAAAACTAAGAGATAAAATATTGCGCAAGCCGCTCGGCTTAAAATTTACCGAAGCTGAACTACAAAAAGATGAACACGATATTCATTTCGGTTTGTTTGAAGACGGGAAAATTGTTGCCTGCCTTACCCTTACCCAAACCGAAAATGGCAGAATGAAAATGCGCCAGGTAGCTGTAGATGATAATACACAAAGCAAAGGCTTTGGAAGCCAGTTATCACTTGCAGCTGAAAAATATGCTATAGAAAACGGATTTGCAATTATGTTCTGCCATGCCCGAAAAGCAGCCTCCGGCTTTTACTTAAAACTCGGCTATAAAATAGTTGGCGATGAATTTACCGAGGTAAATATTCCGCATTACGTAATGGAGAAGAAACTCTGACTACTTCTTTGCGGGCGGTTCCATTGCAGCAATTTCTGCAATTCCTTCCACCAGCCTATCTAAATCTCGAAGCGAAGTATACACATGAGGAGTAATTCTAACGCCATGAATTTTTTCATGATTAACAGTGGTGCAATGAATCTTCTTCATCTCGAAAAGCTTTGTATCCACCTCTTCGGGTTTCCAGCCTTCGATGCCAAAGTTAGCAATGGCGCAACTGTAATTATCTTTTAAAGAAGTATTCAGTTTAAACTTCGGAATCTTCAACGCTTTGTTACACCAATAATTTTTCAAGAAACGCAAACGGTCTTCTTTTCTTTTGTTTCCAACCAAGTATTGAAAATCTATGGCGTTGCCAATAGCCATTTCGGCCGCAAAAGAGCGAGTACCAATAGACTCAAACTTGCCAATATTATCAGCATCCGGAACAGGTGCGGATAGCAATGCCCAAACGTTTTTAATTTTCTCTTTTTTAATATACATAAAGCCCGTGCCGAACGGAGCGCAAAGCCATTTGTGCAACGAAGTGGCATAGTAGTCGCAATCTAAATCGGAAAGCTTATAATCAATATGCGCGAAGGAATGCGAGGCATCTACAATTACTTCACAACCTCTTTTATGCGCCAAATCTGCAATCTTGCGGGCTGGCAATAACTGGCCCGTCCAGTTAAGCATGTGGGTGATGTGAACTATTTTTGTTTTATCTGTAATGGCCTCCGAAAATTTTCGCACAAAAACATCATCGCTTTCTACCGGCAAATCAAAGTCAACCCAATTTAGTTTTATGCCGTCACGCTTTTCGCGTTGTTTCCAGGCATTCATCATGTTAGGGTAATCGTATTTGCTTAATACAACTTCATCTCCTGCTTTTAAATTCAACCCAAAGATGATGGTGTTTAGCCCTTCTGTAGTATTCCGATTTATCGCAATTTCTTCTACTGAACACCCTGCAAGTTCTGCCAACTTTGCACGTAGCGGTTCGCGTCCTTGGTCGAGTATTCGCCACATGTAATAAGATGGTGCTTCATTGCAATACTGATAGAAACGAATATGTGCATCCTGCACAGGTTTTGGCTGCGGGCTAACACCTCCATTGTTGAGGTTGATAATATTGGGCGACACCGTGTATTGTTCGCGAATAAAATTCCAAAAGTCTTCATCCTCGGAAGCAGCACCTGGCTCTAAAAGAGACACGCGATTAAGTTGCTCTTTGAAAGCAGCAGCTTCTAAAGGCTGCATAAATTCCAGCAACGAAAATCCAGCAGTGGCTAAAGCAGAACGTTGAAGAAATTCTTTGCGCGTGAACATGCTGAAGTGTTTTATCAAAAATATAAAATAGCGCATCACTTATTGCTGCAATAAGTGATGCATAAAGCAAAAACGTTCCGCAGTGCGCGAAACGTTTCTATTTTTTCAATCAATTAATTGTCATTATGCCTGCTTGGCTTCGGCAACTGCCTCTTCTTTGCCCCATTTGTGTTTACAACGCACAGCAAATTCAGCTTTAAATTTATCGCGTTCTTCAGGTGTCATACTTTCCCATTTGGCTTTCCAAAATCGCTTCTGTCCCCAGCCACCGCCATTGCGCATATGCATTCCTCCTAAAAGAATTTTTGAAAGTACCACTAAACCAATGGCCTGATGAAAATCTATAGGCTTTAGGCTAAATAAATCTGTCATTAACCAGTTCCACAAATACATGGTTGCATAGCCAAATAGTATGAAGGCTGCCACAAACAGCGCACAAATTCCTAGTCCTCTGAAAATCCACTTCATATGATTCTGTTTATGTGTTAAATAAATCGTTATACAAACTCTGCAAACGTTCACGCAAGAAGAGAACTGCATAACGTTTTCTTGAAAGCAACGTGTTTACGTTTGCTCCGGTTATCTGTTCAATTTCCTGAAAACTCTTGTCTTCAATCTCATGCATGATAAAAACCTCGCGCTGCTCTTTCGGTAGTTCTCCCAAGGCTTCTTCCAAACCTTTCATAATAGCTTCACGCATCATTTCGGTTTCCGGTGAATTCATATTGCCTGGAAGAAAATCGGAAATATCAAGACTATCACCATCATCGCCAGCACGTATGGCAAAGTGTCCTTCTAAAGAATCCGGTTTCTTTTTTCGGTAACGGTCAGTGATTTTATTACGCGCCACAGTAAACATCCACGAAGCCATTTGCTCCACGGGTTTCATTAGGCGGTAAGTGTTCACTAATTCATAAAATACGTCTTGCAGTACATCTTCTGCATCTTCCTGGCTGGGCACTCTTCTGCGAATGAATTCGAGCAAACGTCTACGCTCCTTTTCAACCGTTTGGCGGATAGATTCATTCTGAATATCTGACATTGCAATACTTAGGGTTACCATAGTTCTTTCTTCTATGAAATGGTTGACGGAGAAGAAGAAAGAATATTTTATGAAAGGGTGAAAATAGTTGATTAGTTGGGTTAGCTCTTAATATCTCCGCCTTCCTATTGTTCTACGTAAACCAAAAACTTATCACTAAAGAAAGGCTCGCTGTAATAACGGCTAAGCGAAACCTTTTGAACTTTGGTAGCTACAGAAATTTCAGCGTCTATATCACCACCTTTCAAACAAATAAGCCCATTGCGAACAGGAAGTTGGTCGTGGGCAGTATATTTTCCCTTTGTCCAGTTAAGAAGGTCAGTAAGCGGGGCAACAGCACGCGATACCACAAAATCGTATTGAAACTTCATTTCCTCTGAACGGGAATGAAAAGTGGAAAGGTTCTTTAATCCAAGTTCTTCTTTTACTGCTTCTATCACTTTTAATTTCTTGCCTATGGAATCTACCAAATGGAAACGAGCATCGGGAAAAAGAATGGCCAAAGGAACACCCGGAAAACCTCCTCCGGTTCCTAAATCCATAACCTTGGTAGCATTTTTTAATTGAACAAATTTGGCAATGCTCAACGAGTGCAGAATGTGCCGCTCGTAAAGGTTCTCAATATCCTTACGCGAAATCACGTTAATCTTTTCGTTCCACTCCGTGTAAAGTTGTTGAAGCGAAGCGAATTCCTGAATTTGCTTTGTTGTAAGATTGGGGAAGTATTTGAGAAGTATTTCCATTTAAAAGAGTAGTAACTAGTGATTAGCTATTAGTAACAGCCAGTTTATATTTACCACTTGCTAGTCGCCATTCACCAATAACTTTTTAGTATTTCTCCTTAGTTACTTTCAGGATATTATAGAGCATATCTTTAGCACGGAAAAGTTGCGCTTTAACAGTACCAAGAGGAATATCCAGTTTCTCTGCAATTTCTTCGTAAGCTAACTCATCTAAATAGCGAAGCTCAATTAACGCCCGATATTTAGGTGAAAGCTGCTCGATAGCTGCCCGTATTTTTGCTGCGCGTTGCTCTTTTACCAAACTTTCCTCCGGGTTTGCATTTCCATCTTTTACGGCAATAGGAGTTACTTCGCCATCTTCTGTAGTAGTTCTTTGGTCTAATGAAGTAGTCTGCAATCTTTTCTTGCGAATAAAATCGATAGAGTTATTGGTGGCAATTTTAAATAGCCAAGTACTGAATGCAAAATCGGCAGAGTAGTTGGAGATGCTGTTGAAAGCTTTACCGAATGCCTCTAAAGTCAAATCCTCGGCATCGTCACGATTGTGCACCATTTTAAGAACCATAAAAAAGATAGAATCGCGATAGCGCGTCATCAATTTATCGAATGCTGCCTGTTTGCCCTTTTTAGCCAATTCTACTAACTCAAGGTCTTCTTGAGCGCGTGCTGAAAATTTTTGATTTACGTCCAACTGTTTTTCGGTTTTAGCAATATTAAGAAAAATATAATGAGAAGATATAGTGTATAAAAAACATCTAACACCGGAGACAGGAAACGCAAATCTGCCGAACCCAGTTTTTTATATACTGTAAACGTAGAAATAAATTTGAGCAAAAGTGTGCCGAAGAATATTGCTAGGACAAACTTTAGCATCGTCATTTTTACCAATAGAAAAACAAAAACGGCATAGAATAAAAAGCTACTGAAAGAAAACAGAAACAGCAAGAATATGTGATGAATCTTATATTGAAAACCCGAACGTAAATGTCTGCGTTTTTTGTTTAGCCAGTTACTGAAACTTGTTTCGGGCTTGGTAAATACAAACGCATCTTTATCAATACAAAGTTCGGTATTACTACCAGTAGCTACTGCGTTCACAAACAAATCATCATCACCGGTAGGTAGGTTTTTAGTTTTATCAAAGCCTTTAAAAGATTGGAACAAATCTTTTTTGTAAGAAAGGTTTCTGCCCACACCCATATACGGCAAACCTAATTTTGCAAAACCGAAATACTGAATAGCGGTGATGAAATTTTCGTAGCGAATAAACTTGTTGAGCAAACCCGGTTGTTTTTCGAAAGGCGAATGAGCCAATACAATTTTGGTTTCGTTCACGTAAGCACCTACCACTTTCGCCAACCAATGCGTGGTGGCAGGGCGGCAGTCGGCATCCGTTACTACAATAGTATCAAAGGTGGCAGCTTCAATTCCTTTCATTAAAGCGTATTTCTTTCCGGCATAAGGCTTTGCCTCCTTTGCATCAATGTTTACTATTTTAAAATTCTTATTGCGCTTATAATATTCCACCAATACATCTAAGGTATTATCTGTGCTTTGGTCGTTTACTACAATTACTTCGTACTGCTTGTATTGCTGAATAAGCACCACTTTTAAATACTGCGCCAAATTCTCTGCTTCGTTCTTAGCGCAAATAATTACCGATGCCGGTGGAAGAAACTCCGGCAGCCCGCTAAACGGGCGCACAAAGTTTAACCGAGCAAACACCAGCAGATAATACAAGCACTGGATAACTGCGCAGGCAATAAATATTTTCAATTCAACAGACATGATGCGACAAAGAAAATAATTGTGCGAAGTTGACGAAGCTATGTAGCGCGAAAGTTATCCGCACAAAGCCATAAGCGGTGATAGCTAATTCGTAAATCTAAATTCTATTTTAGCCCCGCTATGAAGTTCAACCTAATTGCCGAAGACAAAAAAACAAAAGCACGCGCAGGAGAAGTTTTTACCGACCACGGTAAAATTGAAACGCCCATTTTTATGCCCGTAGGTACGCTGGGTGCAGTAAAGGCGGTACACATGCACGAGCTGAAAGAATTTGTAAAAGCACAAATTATTTTAGGCAATACGTACCATCTTTATCTGCGCCCTAAGATGGACATTATTGAAAAAGCAGGTGGCTTGCATAAATTCAATGGGTGGGATGGACCGATACTTACCGATAGCGGTGGTTTTCAGGTTCATTCACTCTCTGACATAAGAAAGATAAGAGAAGAAGGCGTAGAGTTCCGCAGCCATATTGATGGCTCTAAGCATTTCTTTTCGCCCGAAGGTGTAATGGATATACAGCGGAAGATTGGTGCTGATATTATTATGGCGTTTGATGAATGCACTCCCTACCCTTGCGAGTTTGATTATGCGCAAAAATCGATGCACATGACTCACCGGTGGCTGGAGCGTTGCATTAAACGCTTTAACGAAACGGAATGTAGCTACGGTTACTCGCAAACTCTTTTCCCGATTGTGCAGGGCAGTGTGTATCCGGAACTAAGAAAACAATCTGCCGAGTTTATTGCCAGCATGAATGCCGAAGGAAATGCTATTGGCGGCTTGAGCGTAGGCGAACCTGATGAAGATATGTATGCCATGACAGAATTGGTGTGCGATATTCTGCCAAAAGATAAGCCACGCTACTTGATGGGAGTTGGCACACCTGCAAATATTTTAGAAAGCATAGCATTGGGTATAGATATGTTTGATTGCGTAATGCCTACGCGCAATGCGCGCAACGGTATGTTGTTTACCAAGCAAGGCATTATCAATATTCGTAACGAAAAATGGAAAGATGACTTCTCTCCTATTGATGCCGATAGCGATTGCGAATTAATGCGCACACATACCAAAGCCTTTCTTCGCCACTTAATGCACACCGGTGAAATATTGGGCGCGCAAATTTCGAGCATCAACAACTTGAGTTTGTATTTATGGCTGGTGAAAGAGGCCAGAAATAAAATCATAGAAGGAACGTTTGATGCCTGGAAAAACGCAGCCATTAAAAAGCTAATGCAGCGGTTATAAAACTGAAAATTGTTTTGAAAAAAATCGATTGGTATATCCTCAAAAAATTTCTAGGCACTTTTGTGTTTATTATGGCGCTGCTATTGAGCATTACCATTGTAATTGACTTAAGCGAAAAGATTGATGCCTTTGTAGACAACCATGCCACTACCAAAGTAATTGTATGGGATTACTACATTTATTTTATTCCGTTTATCACCTCCATGATTGGGCCTTTTTTTGTGCTGGTGGCTGTTATCTTCTTCACCTCACAAATGGCAGAACGTTTAGAAATTGTTGCCATACTTAACAGTGGCACCAGTTTTTACCGCATGTTGTATCCTTACTTTATTGGAGCCACCATTCTTGCCATAGCCTTCTATTACGGCAACCATTATTTTGTTCCGTATTCTAACTATAAGCGTATTGCGTTTGAAAAAAAGTATGTAAGCAAGCCTATTGAAGGTTTGCGGTTTAATTTTCACCGTAGGGTAGAGCCAGGCACTATCATTTATATAGAAAACTACAAGCCAAGCGATGCTACAGGGTTTAAGTTTTCGATAGATAAATTCAAAGATGGCAAGTTGGTGTACAAACTGCGATCGGAACAAATAGCCTGGGATAGTACGCGTAAACACTGGAAGGTTTCTAATTACTACATCCGTCAGTTAAGCGATAATGGTGATAAAATTACGAGCGGTGCCATGCTGGATACCACCTTCGCTTTTACACCGGCAGACATAAAGTTTACAGAAATGTATAAAGATGTAATGACCACACCGGAGTTAGTGGCTTATATTAATGAAATGAAACGCAGCGGCCAAAGCAACGTAGAGTTTTATGAAGTAGAACGTTACCGCAGAACTTCTTCTTCGTTCAGCATTTACGTTATGACTTTAATTGGCGTGAGCGTAGCCAGCCGCAAAGTGCGTGGCGGTTTAGGGTGGCATTTAGTATTGGGTATTGGGTTAAGTGCGCTCTACGAAATTGTAATGAAGTTCTCTACCACATTTTCTACCAATGCTTCGTTACCTCCTTTCCTTGGTGTATGGATTCCCAACTTGCTTTACATGGGGCTGGCTATTTATTTGGTGAGAAAAGCACCGAAGTAAGTTGCTTTATTTCCTTCTCTAAAATTTGCGTATAGGTTTCAGCTATCTGTAAAAAATTATTTTCGTGTATAAATGAAAGGTATGGTAAGGAATATACTGGTAACGGTTGTTGTGTTTTTAATAAGTCTGCATGTACATGCTCAAACTCCGCAGGGTATTAACTACCAGGCTGTAGCGCGGGATGCTTCCGGTGCTGCTATACTCAATACAAATGTTTCTGTTCGCTTTACCATTCATGACGTTACAGCATCAGGCACTATAGTTTATCAGGAACATCATTCGGCTGTTACCAACCAGTTTGGTTTGTTCAGCGCGGTGCTTGGTGCAGGCATTACAGATGCCGGCACTTTCAGCAACGTAAACTGGGGAGTAGGCGATAAATATTTACAGGTAGAATTTGATGCCGGAAACGGCTATGCCGATATGGGCACTTCGCAATTGATGAGCGTACCTTATGCTTTGTATGCAGCGGTGGCAGCAAGTGGTTTGGCAGGCCCAACCGGTGCGCAAGGGCCACAAGGCGTACAAGGTACGCAAGGTTCAATTGGTGTAACAGGTCCGCAGGGTATTGCCGGGCCACAAGGTGTGCAGGGCATCACAGGTCCGGTAGGACCAACAGGTGTTGGTTTGCAAGGCGCAACGGGAAATACAGGACTTAAAGGAGCCACAGGCGATACCGGACCAACAGGAGCAGGCTTACAAGGAGCAACAGGTAATACAGGTGCAACAGGACCGGCAGGTGGACCAACAGGTCCAACAGGTTTGCAGGGCGCAACAGGAGTTACAGGGCCAGGCGGAGGGCCAACTGGACCAACAGGCAATACAGGAGTTACAGGGCCAACTGGAGCAACGGGTGCAGTAGGTGCTACAGGAGCGCAGGGCATACAGGGAGTAACTGGCACGCAAGGTCAACAAGGCTTGCAAGGCGCACAGGGTATTCAGGGGGTGCAAGGTTTACAGGGGGTGCCGGGGGTGCAAGGCCCAACCGGCACTGCGGGGGTTAAAGGAGCAACCGGCTCTACCGGTGCAACTGGTTTTTTAACCAACGGGGCGAATGCCGGGAACACCCCTTACTGGAACGGAACGCAGTGGGTGGTTAACAACAGCAATATTTACAACAACGGTAGTAACGTAGGAATAGGGCTTACACCGGCTAACAGTAAATTAGAAGTAAACGGAAATATTGGTATACCTGCCGCAAATAGCTACGCATATACTTCTGCCAAAACAAAATACCTCTCTATTCCTTCATCGGCTTTTGTACTGCAAAGTATTTACCTCACTTCCACCAATGGCATTTCACTAGCCGGTTATACTACTGGTCAGGCATGTTGGGTGCAAGGTGGGTCTTCTACGGTTGATGCTTATTTATTTGCCCCGCTTGATTTACCCGATGGCGCAACGGTTACTGCTATAAACATATATGCCTACGATGCTTCTGCTACCGATGAAGTAAGTGCAGAACTTTACAGCCTGCAAAACGGCACTATAAATCCGCAGAGCATAGCGGCTACTAACGGTTCAGGTGCTGGGTTTTCAACCGGTGCGGTTACTTTAAACACTGCTACGGCAAACCAAACTATAGATAACTCCGGCTACTCGTATTACCTTCGGGTTAAAACAAAAGAAGGCACAAATGCACTTCGCCTGTATTCGGCTAAGGTTACTTACACCGTTACTAAAGAGAATTAGGGGTGCTTGTTGCGGGAGGTAAAACAACTCTACTTGCCCAGATTTATGTTTACGTTTTTAGATTTAATCTGTAAATGCTTTTTATTTATCTCTAAGCCTTTACCACTGCTGCTTTTAGCGGTTACTTCGCCTTTTTTTGCCGCCACGCCTGAGCCTGTGCTGCTTTTAATACTGGCGCCTTTATTATTTACAGTGGCACCCTTTTGTACGGTTTGCGCTGTAGATGGATTCGAAACAAGAAGTGAAACTGCTATTGCAAAAATGAATTTGATGTTTTTCATACATGTAAGTTTTATAAAACTGAAAGTAGTTCTTTCTAAAGACCTATTTCAAAAAATATCCAAGTATATTTAAAACAACTCTATCCCTTTTCTTCAATAAATTTTATTTTTATAGGCAGAAATTAAACTCCCTTTTACTAAATCAGCTGCATGAAAAAACTTTACACTACCGTTTTATTCTTCTTCTTTTTATTATTTACGAACGCCCAAACACCAATTTACACCGCAAATTTTTCGGGTGGTGTAGGCAGTTGGAAATTGTTAGACAACAGCGGCACCAATGCCGGCAAATGGGTATTTGCCAGCAACCCGGTGGCTAGTGCTTACTTCGGAAATCTGGCGTTTAAATCTGCTACTTATACCAATGGCTTTGCACTGTTTATGAGCGATGCCGCTACAGATGATGGGAAAGCAGAAGATGCTGATTTAATTTCTCCGCGCATCAACTGCTCGGCATACAATTACGTACACATGGAGTTTGACGAATGGTTTGTGCAACGCAATGCCAGCAGCGGTAGTATTGATGTAAGCACCGATGGCATTAACTGGAGCCAAGCCTATACTATAGATGTAACAGAAGGAACTACTACGCATAAGCAAATTGACCTTACTCCATTTGCTGCTAATCAGGATAGTGTTTATATCAAATTTAATTTTCAGGGCGACCACGATTTTTTTTGGGCAGTAGATGATATTAAACTTACCTCTGTTCCTATTCTTGATGTAGCAATAGATACCATAACCATCAACCCGTATGTATATTCTGGTAACACAGTTATTACCGGTACAATCAGCAACCGAGGTGGTGTGGCTATTAACTCGTTAGATATGTCTTACAACATTGATGGAGGAAGCACCATTTCTCAAAACTTCAGCGGCTTAAACATTCCGCCCTTCGGAACTTACAATTTCACTTTTCAGCAGCCTGCTGCAATGTTCGACTATGTAAAGTATGC
>CAMBIM010000051.1 GCA_945867505.1 Chitinophaga pinensis | reverse complement strand
CGCTTGATGCTGGAACATATAACTTAGAAGTACGTGTAGCGGGAACAGCTACTGTGGCTTTACCGTTGCCAGGTATTGCTTTGCAAGCAGGTAAAATTTATACCGTTTTTGCTAAAGGCTTTTTGGGTGGTAGTGGTGCTCAAGCTTTGGGAGCAGAAATTATAGTAAACAACTAATTCAATTGGTTTTATGTGTAGGGCCCGCGAAGGTATCGCGGGCTTTTCTATTTTAGCCCTATCAACAACTACTAATTACTATGGGTCGCGCGTTTGAATTTAGAAAAGAAAGAAAATTTAAGAGATGGGGTGCTATGGCAAAAGCCTTTACCCGCATTGGAAAAGATATTGCTATTGCGGTGAAAGCCGGTGGCGGAGACCCCGACACCAACGCGCGTTTGCGTGCGCTCATGAATAACGCTAAAGCGGCAAACATGCCTAAGGCAACTGTGGAAGCGGCCATTAAAAAAGCAACCTCGAAAGATACTGCTGGTTATGAGGAAGTAACCTATGAAGGCTACGGTGCGCATGGTGTGGCTATTGTGGTTGATACGGCTACCGATAACACTACCAGAACCATCGCGAACCTACGCACCATCTTCAATAAAAACAACGGAGTAATAGGCACCAGCGGCTCAGTGGAATATATGTTTAAGAAAAAGGCGATGTTCAAATTCAATAAAGGGAATTGGAACATTGAAGAACTGGAATTGGAGCTAATTGATGGCGGCTTAATTGAAATAACCGAAGAAGAAGGTTTAGTTTCTGCTTATGCCGAGTTTACCGATTTTGGAAATTTGGCAAAAGCATTAGAAGCAAAAGGCATTGAAGTAACCGAATCAGGCTACGATAAAACGCCTGATTTTTTTAAAGAACTGGATGATGCCGGTGCAGAAGAAGTTATCAAGTTGATTGAAAAATTAGAAGAAGATGACGATGTGCAAGTGGTGTTTCATAATATGAAATAAAAACAGCTCAATTCATTTCAAAAGGAACTTCAGTTGAAGTTCCTTTTTACTTTCATCACATGAACAGATTCAAAAATAAAGTAGTGGTTATTACAGGTGGCGCTTCCGGAATTGGCAAAGCAGCCGTTGAAAAATTTGCGCTCGAAGGCGCGGCTGTTGCTATTTGGGATGTAAACCAAGTGCAAGGCAAAGAGTTGGAGTTGATTTTACTAAACGAAGGTTTAATAGCACGCTTTATAAAAGTAAACACCGCAATCATTGAAGAGGTTCAAACTGCTAATAACGAAGTGCTACTGCAATTTGGTAAAATCGATGTACTGATAAATAACGCTGGCATTACTCGCGATGCTTCGTTACAAAAAATGACAGCTGAACAATGGCAGCAAGTAATGGATGTAAACCTGACTGGTGTGTTTAATTGCACCAAAACAATTTCACCAACCATGATTCAAAATAATTTTGGACGAATTATCAATACATCAAGCATTGTTGGTTTGCACGGTAACTATGGGCAAGGAAATTATGCGGCTACTAAAGCCGGTATTATTGCGCTAACCAAAACTTGGGCGCGCGAGTTAGGCAAGTACAACATTACGGTAAACGCAGTGGCTCCGGGATTTATAGATACCGATATGATTAAAACCATTCCCGAAAAAGTAATTGCGATGATGACCGAGAAAGTGCCGCTTAAAAAATTGGGAACTGCAGAAGATGTGGCAAATGCCTATGCTTTTTTGGCCAGCAACGAAGCACAATTCATTTCTGGCGCAGTGTTAAGCGTAGATGGAGGACTAACCATTTGATTTAATTTTGAAGATTGAAAATTGAATGCGACTTTATTTAATCTTCATTTTTCAATCTTCAATTATGACGCAAGAAATATTTAACTACCTCCTTTACGCTTGGATAGCCGTTGGCATTATCGTTTTCCCTTTCTTACTAAAGAAAACCGCACCTTATGGCAGGCATACCTCTGATAGTTGGGGCCCCATGATACCCAACCAAATTGGCTGGATGCTGATGGAAGGTTTTGCTCCGCTGTTTATCAGCTTTTGGTTTTGGTCGGGCAGTTTGCAAAAGACTAACGCTAGTTATTTTTTCTACTCGCTGTATATATCGCATTATATCTATCGCTCTTATATTTTCCCATTTCGCACTAATACAACTGGGAAGAAAATTCCTTTAGTTATTACAGGATCAGCTATCGGATTCAACATTTGCAACACTTTTATCATTGGCTATTTTCTAGGAAACATTGGTGGTAATTTTTCTGATGAATATTTCTTTTCGCCACAATTCATTATTGGTTTTGTTGTTTTCGTTACCGGGGTAATCATCAATGTAAAGAGCGACAACATGCTTATCGCCTTGCGCAAACCCGGAGAGACTGGATATAAAATTCCAACTGGGTTTCTATTCAAATACATTTCGTGCCCAAATTTATTTGGCGAAATGATAGAGTGGTTCGGCTTTGCTTTAATGATTGGCTCAGTAGCGGCTTACAGTTTTCCACTTTGGACAATTGTAAACCTTCTTCCCCGCGCCCTTGACCATCACAAATGGTATCTTCAAAAGTTTGCTGATTATCCAAAAGAGCGAAAGGCGCTAGTGCCGTTTATTCTGTAAAAGTTAAGAATTAAAACCTTACACTTAATCCTCCCAGCATATTAATCCCTGCCTGCGGGTAGTAGTAGTTGTAAGTATAAGTATCTGTTTTTTCGCCACCTGAATAGTACCTCTCGCTGTAAGAGTAGCCGTTGCTTTCGTAAAACCGGTTGAAGATATTGTTGAAGAGTAGTGTGAACTTAATCTCCTTGTCATCGCGCTTTAGCGGAAGCCTGTAACTGATGCGAAGGTTAGAGTAGAAGAACGGTTTCAGTTTTCTGTTTTCATTAGAAGTATTATCAAGGTATTGTTTGCTCACCGCTTTGTTCATCAAACTAATCTCTAAACCATTTACCGGATAGCCCACGAACTCTAATGCAGCAACAATGTTTGGCGAAAAAGAAATATTGGAGTTTTTGTGGGGGATGATTTGCGTAAGCGAATCTACAGGCGAGTAGTCATCATCGTAAGTATAAATGTATTCATCAAATGATTTAATTCTATTGATAGAATAAGCAAAGTTGTAGTTGATGGCGAAAACTTTGCGCTCATTCTTTTTAGAAAAAATATTAACGCTCCCGCTCAACTCAATTCCGGTTCTATAACTAACCGGCACATTCTCCTTTATCGGATTTCCTACATCATTTAACTTACCGGTCAACACCAACTGGTCTTTATACTGCATTAAATAGTAATTGATAATGAAAGGAAATTTACGATTCAAAAATTTACATCCCGCTTCCACATTATGCATGGTTTCTGGCTTCACGGTTTTGTTAGAGGCCAATGCTTCTAATATATCGCTGCGGCTAGGCTCGCGGTTGCCTAAAGCATACGAAGCATAAACATGATGCTGCGGTTTTATCTTATAAATTAATCCAGCTTTGGGGTTGAAGAAATGCCACTGATTGGCAAATCTGTAATTCCATTTATCGTCATCAATACCATTGGCAGAATGGCCCACATAACGGTATTGCACATCAAGGTAGATGTTCACTTTCTGCAACAACTCGTAATTGAATTTGGCATACACGTTAAAGTCGTTCTTGGTAGAACGGCCGTCATAATATCTAGCATTTTTATCAAAGTCTGAAAAGTTTTCTGCCCAAATTACTTTCCCGAAATTCTGTCCGCGATACTGCCCCAGCAAGCCGCCAAAGGTTGCGGAGATATTTTTGTAATCGTAGTTCAAAGCAAAAGTTCCTCCGTAAAAAATATTCTTTAACCACTTTTGACGAACTAAATCCGAGGCTATATCAAGTGTATCGTGATTTTCAAAATAATTATTGAAAGTCTGACCCGCTTTATATTCTTCATAATATCCGTGGCCAAGTGTGGCGAACAAACCCAAATTCAAATTCAAATGCTTTGGTAAGTTCTGTGCAAACAGCAATTGAAAATAATCCTGATTGTAATTGTCAACTTGGTTTTTGTATGCTGGTAGTTTTTGCCCGTAATCTGTTCCTAAATCATTAAATCTCCGATTTGTTTTCAAAGAATCTTCAGGCACACCATTCCATGCTTGGTATGTTCTTTCTTGTCCGGCAAAGTACACCAACTTAAGCAACGTGTTATTCTTCATAAAACCTATCTGCGAAAAATAAGACACCAGGTTGGAAGAGGCACGTTGAATGTATCCATCACTCGTAATCCAGGACGCAGAGCCCTCAAAGAAAAAATCTTTGCTTACACCGGTCCCTATTTTGCCATTCAATTTAAACGTATTGAACGAGCCACCCGAAACATTGACTTCTACAAAAGGTCTTTCCGATGGCGATTGTGTTTGCATACTCACCGTTGCGCCAAAGGCACTTCCACCATTGGTAGAAGAACCAATACCTCTTTGTATTTGAATACTCTGTGCCGAAGAAGCTACATCGGGCAAGTCAACATAATAGGTAGTCTGACTTTCGGCATCATTTACCGGTATGCCGTTAAGCGTAACATTTACGCGCGTGTTATCGCTCCCGCGAATTCTGATTCCGGTATAACCCACCCCTGAACCAGCATCGGATGTAGTAACAGCCGATGGAGTATTGTCAAGCAAAAAAGGTAAATCCTGCCCCAAATTATTTTTATTCAGTTCTTCTTTGCTGATGGTTTGAAAAGTAGTGGGCGTGTTATTTCCTGCTCGGGTAGAGGAGATAACTATATCATCTTTAAAAATTGTTTTAATAGAATCAGGAGAAGTGGTCGGACGACTATCAGTCGTCTGACCACTAACGGAAATTTGCGTTGCAAGCAGAATAAAGAATAAAATCTTTTTCATGTTGAATAAGTTTTACTCCGAGAGAAAAAAGAAATGGCTTCGAATAAGAAAAGACGAACGGTTTATCGCCTTTGCTGAAACTGCGCTCATTGATTTTAGCGGAGTTTCAGCGAACCAACATTCCGTATTATTATTTCAGAATGTTGGTTTCAGTCCCTTACGCATGAATTACCATGTTCAGGTTCGAAGGGTTCTTCTCAGAACTCTGACAATTGTCAGAGAACGCCCCCAGAAAGTTGATACAAGAATAGGAATTAAAGCACAAAGACCAAAGTTTAAAAATCAAAGAGGTAGTCTCCCTTCTTTGAACTTTCATCTTTGAGCTTTGAATTTATTTAGGAATGGTAAAGCAGAACTTACTTCCGCCAAGGGCAGAATCTTCTACCCATATTTTACCGCCAAGCGAGTCGATTATTTTTTTGCAGATGGCAAGACCCATACCAGTGCCATCGTATTCGTTGCGGTTATGCAAACGTTGGAAGATGATGAAAACTTTTTCGCGGTATTGTGGAGCAATGCCAATTCCGTTGTCTGAAACTTCGAAGCAATGCGCGTTATCGCGAACGCGATAATCAATTTCAATTACGGGGCTATCGCTTTGGTTGTACTTTATGCCGTTGCCAATTAAGTTCTGCATCAGTTGCGTAATGTAAACTCTATCGCCAAGTATGGTTGGCAATGCTTCGGCTTTTAGCTGGGCTTGCTTTTCATTTATCTCTAATTTCAAATTCAACTTTACATCTTCTAACACAGCATTCATATCTAGCTTCTCTTTCTTCTGAGTAGAATCTATTTTTGAAAGATTCAGCAAATCCTGAATTACACGCATCATTCTTCTTGCGCCATCATTGATGTAGAAGAGGTAATCTTTCTGATTATTCATTAAATCACCTCCGAAACTTTTTTCAAGCAATTGCGAATAGTTTGAAATCATGCGCAACGGCTCTTTCATATCGTGGCTTGCCACATGTGCAAACTGGTGGAGTTCGAAGTTTGACATCTCTAACTTGTGCGCGTATTGTTCTATTTCCGCATTCTTCTTCTTCAATAACTCCTGCTCTTTTTTCCCTTCTTCATATTCAAAGCGAAGTTCTGCATCATTCAATTGTGCCTGCTTATTCAACCGGTGCAGCTCATCTTTCTGTTGCACAAAGCGGATTAGCTTTTGATAGGCTTCTTCGTTTCTACCTAACGAGTGCAATGTTTCTGACCAATATTTAAATAACTCAAAATTATCTACCACCTTGCCCATTTCCGTATGAATCTTCTCGGCCTCAACAAACCAGTAATCTGCATTTTCAAATTGCTTGGCAACTTGATAAACCCGACCGGCTAACTGAAAAATACTTAACTCAAAATGTTTATTGGTTTGGTTGTGTACGCGACCAATTGCTTTTTCAGTGCAAGCAATTGCCTTATCGGTTTCCCCCATATCGGCATACACAATTCCTGAATTGCCCATGGCAATACAATAAGGCGGTACATCGTTTATCTCTTCCGCAATTTCAATTGCTTTTTGATAATACGCCAAGGCTTTTTCAGTTTCCTTTTTGTCGTAAGATTCTACACCAAACGAAATATAGCAACGCGCAATGCCGGGTTGGTAATTTGCTTTTTGAAAATACCCGAAGGCGCGGTGGTGGTATTCTTTCTTTAAAGTGGTCAACCCCAAATCGCCATAAATAATTGACTCGTTGAAAAGCGAACGCGCCAACGTAAGCACACCTGTATCGCTCAAATCTTTTCTATTCTCCAACAACTGCACCGACTTATCATACGCTTGTTTGGATTGTATAAGTTCGCCAATGTAATCGTAGTTCAACCCCAACCTTCTGTAAAATTCTGCTTTGGCTTCTGCATCAGCTTCATCATCTAACGAAGCAATAGCTTCTTTAATGTAAATAATTGCTTTATCAAACTCGCTGGTAATATCGGTGTAGTAATGCGTAAGTGCCGTAGCAGTTCTTACTATAATTTTTTTATCGCCAGTGTCTTTAGCTAATTGATACGCCTCTAAAGCCAAATGTGAACAATTGGCATCGCGCTCTTTTTTGCGCATATCTAATTCGGCCATAAGCCGTTCAATCGTTTCTAATTCCGGTTGCGAAACAGATGTGTTGGTCATTTTTATTTGGCTTTTTTACGGAGCAAAACATGTTTTGTTCCTCATATTTATCTTCTAAATCAAACTATCAATATGTGCCAGAGCAGCGTTTAATCGCTCTTGCGGAACAAGCCCGGTAACAACGGCAAATGTTGCACTTGCTTTTTCTAACTCATTTTTAAACCGGCTGAATAAGTCTGCACGGTCGTTTGGATTGGAGCGTTGTTCATCGGCAATCCATGGCAAATCTACTGCGCACAACAAATACAAATCGCTTTTGCGCTTTATAATTTCTTCTTCTAACCAAGCCGGCACTTCCCAATTATAATACTGCAACCAAATCTTGATATTGATAAGGTCGTTATCGCTAAACAAAATTTTATTGGCGTTGCTAATCATTCTATCTTCCTGCTCAATAATACCCCGCGCAATTTCCAACACATCCATTTTTCCGTATTTGTGCGGCAGTTGATCAATGTAGTAACGCGAGTAGTCGGGCACATAAACTGTTTTATAATAAATAGAAAGTTTTTCCGCCAGGGTTGACTTACCGGTTGATTCCGTACCGGTGACAGCAATTCTGTAAATCATTAAGTTGAGCTTTTCTTCTTCCATTCAAAGTAACCGTATATGGCCAGAACGGAGAAGAACAAGTACAAACAGGAAGTAGCCCGAAGGTCTTTTATAAGATACATAACGGCCGCCAGCAAATCAATTGCAATCCAATAAATCCAGTTTTCTAAAACCTTTTTGGCGGTTAGGTAAGTTGCGATAAAACTAAAGACAGTCACAGCCGAATCGAAATAAGAAACCGAGTTGCCGAGTTTAGAAAACACAAAACCTAAAATAGGAACAAGCAATGCTCCGAAGAAAATGAGTTTTAAATTTTGTTGAAGTGAAAAGGAATTGATGGTTACTGCATCTTCTGCATTTCCTTTTTTACTCCAAAGCCACCAACCATAAAAACCAGCTAATACATAATAGGTTTGAAGAATGGCATCCTGAAAAAGTTGATGCGTAAGGTTGATGTAAATGTAAAGAGCAGAACTTATAATGCCCGCCAACCAACACCAAACATTACTGCGAGATGCCAGTAATACATAAACAACTCCGAAGGCAACAGCCGTATACTCAATATAAGTTTCCATTAAAACACCTTTACAGAATCCTTGCAGACCTGCATCTTATACGTTTTACCAATTACCAAAGCGCGGTTGTCGTTAATATGTCCGGCAGGAAAATTAAAACACACCGGAAATTTGTATTCGACTACATGCTCTAAAATTATTTCGTAAGCCGTTTTGCCGAATGGAATTTTATTGTCGTGCATATCGGTAAAGCCACCAACAATTAAACCGGCAAGTCCGTGCAGTTTACCCGAACGCTTCAGGTTCATCATCATCCGGTCGATATGGTAGAGATATTCATCAAGGTCTTCGAGGAATAAAATTTTACGGTCGGTGTTCATGCCGCTACGTGTTCCGGTTATGGAATAAAGAATAGAAAGATTTCCTCCAATTAAAATTCCTTCCGCTTCGCCTTCTCTGTTTAATTCATGCGGAGCAATGATGTATTCATTCTTCTCGCCAAATAGTTCTTTACGCAAAGTTTCGTTGGCTTCAATTGTGCTGTTCAGCATTTGAATTGGCATTTGCGCATGTAGTCCCATAGTCCCAATGTTATTGGAGATATGCGTGTGCAGGTACGTAACATCACTAAAGCCCACAATCCATTTCGGATGTTTCATAAACTCATCAAAGTTCAAATCATCCATCATGCGCACAGTGCCATATCCGCCACGCGCGCAAATAATGGCTTTGATATTTGCATTATCTAAAGCGTGCTGAAAGTCTTGTTTGCGCAACACGTCTTCTCCGGCAAATTGATTTTGTTCCGCACCAATGGTTTTGCCAATTACCACATTTAAGCCCCAACTTTTATACGTTTCTACTGCGCTTGTGATTTCTTCGTTCGAAATTTTTTTGGCAGTGCTGAGAATGTAAACTGAATCTCCTTTTTGTAATGATGGCGGACGAAGTAGCATAAAAGCGAAAATAAAACTCTTAGCGTCTTTGCGCGTTTGTGCTAAATTTTCAACTTCGCCAGCAATGACCAACTGGAAAAGATATACCATTACGGCTGCGCTGCCTTATGCCAACGGCTCTAAGCACATCGGGCATTTGGCCGGTGCCTATTTACCTGCCGATACCTATGTGCGCTATTTGCGCGCGCAAAAGCGTGATGTGGTTTTTGTTTGCGGTAGCGATGAACATGGCACTGCCATCACTATTCAGGCATTGCAGGAGAACACTACACCACGCGCTATCATAGATAAATATCATGTGCTGATTAAAAACAGTTTTGAGAAGCTTGGCATTTCATTCGATATCTATCACCGCACTTCAGAACCGCTGCACCATGAAACAGCACAGGAGTTCTTTCTCGATTTCTATAACAAAGGTTTGTTTAAAGAAGTTACCAGCGAACAATATTTTGATGAAGAGAAAAAGGTTTTTCTTGCTGATAGGTACATTGTTGGCACCTGCCCCAATTGCGCTTATGAAAATGCTTTTGGCGACCAATGCGAAAAATGCGGAAGAGCACTATCGCCTAACGAATTGATAAATCCGCGTTCTACTTTAAGCGGTGCGGCTCCGGTGCTTCGCCCTACAAAGCATTGGTATCTGCCGCTGAACGAATACGAACCTTGGTTGAAAGAGTGGTTGATTGAAGGTCATGCTAAAGATTGGAAACAGAATGTTTACGGACAATCAAAAAGTTGGATTGATGCCGGTTTGCAGCCACGCGCTATGACTCGCGATGGCGAGTGGGGTGTAAAAGTGCCGGTAAAGGATGCGGAAGGAAAAGTGCTTTACGTTTGGTTCGATGCGCCTATTGGTTACATATCGGCAACCAAACAATGGGCTTTAGACAATAACAAGGACTGGGAATTATACTGGAAGGATAAAGACTCGCGCTTGGTGCATTTTGTGGGTAAAGACAATATTGTTTTTCACTGCATCATTTTCCCGGTGATGCTGCACATGCATGGCGATTATATAGTGCCCGATAATGTTCCTGCCAATGAATTTTTGAATTTGGAAGGCGATAAGATGAGCACCAGCCGCAAGTGGAGTGTAGAGATGCACGAGTATCTCGAAACCTTTCCTGATAAGGTAGATGAGCTGCGTTATGTGCTTACTTCTATTGCGCCCGAAACAAAAGATTCAGAGTTTTTATGGAAAGATTATCAGACCCGCGTGAACAGCGAACTGGTAGCTATTTTCGGAAACTTGGTAAACCGTGTGTTGGTTCTAACCGATAAATATTTTGAAGGCAAAGTGCCGCAAGCAGGTGAATGTTCTGATTTGAAAACATACGTTACTGCACAACGCGATAAAATTTCGGATGCGTTGGAGCATTTTAAATTTCGCGATGGCTTGGCAGAGATGATGAACATTGCCCGGCACGGGAATAAACTGTTGACTGAAAAAGAACCTTGGAAGACTTTTAAAACAGACCCTGAAGCAACAGGCATTGTGCTTTACGATTGCCTACAAATAATTGCCAACCTGGCTATTGTTTGTGAGCCTTTCCTTCCCTTCACTTCTCAAAAGCTTTTTGCCATGCTAAACATAAATGGCACAAAACTTAGCTGGCAAGATGCAGGCAGACAAGACTTGCTAAAGCCCGGCCATCAATTAGGCAAGGCGAGTTTGCTTTATCAGAAAATTGAAGACGAAACCATTGAAATAGAATTACAGAAGTTGAAGAGCAAAGCGGTGGTAGTAAGCAGCATTAAGCAGGAAACAAACAGCAAAAAACAAATAACAAAGGTGGAAGCAACAACAGAAGCAAAGGGGGAAATTCAATATGACGACTTCATGAAAATTGATTTGCGCGTAGGCACCATTCTTACTGCCGAAAAAGTAGAGAAGGCCGATAAGCTTTTAAAGCTGACTATCGATTTGGGTTTTGAAACCAGAACTGTAGTATCGGGTATTGCCGAATTTTTTAAACCGGAAGATATTATCGGCACACAGGTTTCAGTGGTGGCTAATCTCGCGCCACGCAAATTGAGAGGTATAGAATCGAAAGGAATGATTTTAATGAGCGAAGACAGCGAAGGCAAGCTGCATTTTGTTTCGCCTAAAGTGGTAACCGATAATGGCAGCACGATTAAATAAATCCATAGCCACGAATTACACGAATTAAGGACAAAATAATTCGTGTAATTCGTGGCTATTAATTTTACATTCGTTAAACAATTTTATAACTCAAACTTCATACTACATGAAAACAAAAATTTACTCGCTGTTTTTTTTCTGCGCTACTATGCTGATGATGCAGCAAGCTAATGCCCAAGCTTGTGGAGCACGTTACAAAGACCAAATTTTTTCGAACGTTACAAAAACAACTGTTACATACAGCAGTCACTCTTCTCCTACGCTGAACTATGATAAAATGGATATTTATCAACCTACAGGAGACACTGTAGCGATGCGACCTTTAATTATTCTTGCGCACGGTGGAAGTTTTTACGGGGGCTCTAAAACACAAGATGGAACGGTAGTTTCCTTGTGCAATAATTTTGCAAAACGCGGTTATGTTACTGCGTCTATCAATTACCGTTTAGGTGATGCTATTTCTATGTACTTAGATTCTGCATATGCAGTCGAAACTGTTTTAAAAGCCTTAAGCGATGGCAAATCGGCTATTCGTTTTTTTAGAAAAGATGCGGCTACTACCAATACGTATAAAATTAACCCTGATATAATTTTTGTGGGTGGTAACTCTGCTGGTGCGGTGCTTTACATGCATAGTATATATGTAGACAGTTTAGGTGAGCTTACTCCTTTTCTTCAAAACATCATAAACAACAATGGTGGTTTTGAAGGCAATAGCGGTAACGATGGTTACTCTTCTGAAGCCTTGGCTTTGATAAATTTGGCCGGTGGTATAAACGTTCCTGAATTTGTAAGCCCTGGCAATAAACCTTCTGTAAATTTTCAAGGTACGGTAGATAACACGGTGCCATATAGCTGCGATTATCCTATAAACGGTGCAGTAAAAGTTCGTTTATGTGGTTTGGGTGCGCTTGAGCCATTGTATACGCAGTATAACATTCCCCATGTATCTGTGTTATTTCCTGGCGATGGTCACTGCCCTTGGGATGGCAGTGCTCCAAAATTTGCACATGTAGATACTACTACCAGAGACTTTCTTTATAATTTAATGTGTGGTCAATCTACAGCGGTAACTAACATTACAGCAGATGCCAACGTGAGTGTTTATCCAAATCCGGCAAGCAGCGAGGTGAACGTTAACTCCGCTATAAGAATTTCTACGCTTACTATGTTCAATAACATGGGGCAGTTAGTGGCACAGAGCAACTTTCAAAACACAAACGGCAGAATAAATACCACTGATTTTGCCAAAGGCATTTATTATGTAAAGATTGAGTTTGCCGATAAGAACATTGCTTCGGTAACCCGTAAGGTAGTAATAGAATAAAACCCCACCATCCCGATAAACCGGAATGAAACAAGAGCGCGAAGTTTATCCTTCGCGCTTTTATTATGTTATAGGGACTATGGATGCAGTTTTTGCAACATGTCAGGCGGAATTTGGAAATACGAATGACCTTGGCACACGTGCTAGAGTCCATTCTTAAAAAATTTTGTGTTCCGCACACGTGTCAGACACCATTCTGCTAAAAAATGAGATGAAATATTGATACGTTTTTGTTAAAGCAGAGTTGGCTGCTGGGTTAGCGAAAGTAGTGGAAAGCCCGCAGCCCGCTTTGGGGCGAGGACTTGGAACGGATAGCGCGACCGCCTGCTTTGAGGCGGTAACCCCCTACTACAAATAATACATGCGGCTGAACTCCTTTAAATGCTTTTCGGCATTTTGGTAATCGGGCATTACCTGTTCTACTACTTTCCAGAAGCGGGGCGAATGGTCGTGGTGAACAAGGTGAGCCAGTTCGTGAATAAGGACGTAATCAACCACCTTAGCCGGAGCGAATAAAAGGCGAACGGAAATTACAATGTTGCCGGTGCGCGAGCAGTGCCCCCAAAAGCTGGTGGCGTGTTTCATGGTAATTTGCTTTACATCCTTACGGAAGTAACGGTTGTTGAGTTCGTGAATGCGCTCGGTAACAATGGGCAGAAAAAACTTGCAAAGACATTTTGCTACCAGGTAAGAGCAGGAGTTGTCTTCCGCATCGGGCGTAAGCCCTTTGGGCAACGAAAGCACAATGTTGTTTTTGAAAATTTTGGCGGTGGACTTAGTGCTATCGTGGTAGAAAATAGAGATTACAAATTCATAGTCGCCCACCTGCAGTATTTCGCCATTTACGTACTTGCGCTGGGGCGAACTTTCCATCAACTCGGGTTTGTCGCCCAGTTTTTGTTTTGCCCACTTGAGCAGGTTATCGATGTTTTTGCGCTGTTCTTCTTTTGACATTCGCTCGCTGATGCGAATGAGGATGCCGTTTTTATTAACCGTAACTCGGTTATTGAAACGCTGCTCGAACATAATGCGCACCGGAACGTTTTTGCCATTTACTTCAATTTCGAACTCGCGCTGAAACGAAGTTTCGTCCACCTGTTTAACGGGTTGTGGTTTGGGGGCAATTAGATTATCGAAAAGTGAGAGGAGCATTAGCACTGCAAGTATGCAGCTAAGAAAGTTTTAAGGGGAGAGAATTTTTCAACAGGTGCTTCGAATACGCTCAGCATGATATTACGTAATGTATAAAGTGCTACTGCTTTTCTTTGCCTTTTTCCTTTTTTATTTTGCGGACTACGTCTATTCGGATGCCTGTTTCTCTCGAAATTACCATTACGCTTTTTCCGCTGTCGAGCATTTCGTGAACTTTAGCCACATAGTCTTCCTGAAATATTTGCTCCTTAACCGGTTCATCGCGATGGAAGAGTGGTTCTTTCTTTTCTATTTTCTGTTCTTCTGGCTTTGTGTTCTTTGATTGCCAAGAGAAAAACTGAAAAACAATTATCGCAAGTATTATACCGCCTATCGCTAAATTTCTTTTTAGGTTAGAAGAAGTTACCGGAGTATTATCCGGTGGAAGATTGCTGGTGGGTTGCATGCTCGAAATATTTTTGGCTAAAATAAAATCAAATTGCAATGCGCATTGCGTGTTCTACCTTCGCATTCAAAATATTCTATTTTCGTCCTCGTCAATACAACAAATAACTATATGAACATAAGATTAGAAGAACCTGAGAAGCCGAATTTAGAACCTGATAAGTTGTTGGAGAAATATGCTGGAGGCATGATGAAATTCGACAATAAGTTTTTGGAGCAACGCAAGATATTTTTGTGGGGTGGTGTGCATGATGAGAGTGCCGAAAAATTAGTGAACCGTTTGTTGTTTTTAGAAGCAACTGAGCCGGGTAAGGATATTTTCTTTTATATCAATAGCCCGGGCGGTGTAGTTACCAGCGGTATGGTAGTGTATGATGTAATGAAAATGATTACCAGCCCTGTGCATACTATTTGTATGGGTCTTGCAGCTTCAATGGGTTCAATTTTATTGAGCGGAGGAACAAAAGGTAAGCGTTTGATTTGGCCGAATGGACGAGTGATGATTCACCAACCAAGTTTGGGAGGAATGTACGGACAGGCAACCGATATTGAAATTACAGCTGCTGAAATTCAGAAGATAAAAGAATCGAGCGCTGATATTCTTGCCAAGAACTGCGGTAAAACCTACGAGCAAGTAATGAAAGATTTTGACCGCGACCACTGGATGAATGCTAAACAAGCTGTTGAATACGGAATAGTGGATGGCATTGCAGATAAATTGTAATTGACATGACCCGTACTGACCAGAATGTTGAAACGGCACGGTATCAAAAAGATATTGCCACCCGATTGGGCTTAGACCCACAGAATCTGATTTTTAATTACAAGCAGAAGAACGAAACGGTGCGGTTAGATTTGGTAACGGTGAACCCGAAACACGATCAGTCGTTTTTGTTTCACACCATAACCGGTACCGATAAAATTGATGCTTTACAAAAAATGCTGGACTACATCGACCAGCATTATCACAACGAAAGCAGCTTAACCGTGCAGTGGATTAAGGTTGGCGAAAACAAATTGCATACTTCTTACTTCCGCGCGCAGAATATGTATGAGGCCCTTGATAAGTTTTACTATGGGCGCGATTTGGGGCAGTATAAGATTTTCAGTATTACGCTGAATCCGGTGAGTTAAGACTTGAGCTTTTCATTATTCTGATGTCTTTCCGAATCTCTATTAGTTTTCTTATCCAAGTTTTTTTTGAGTGCCTCGGTTAAATCAACTCCGGTTTGGTTGGCGAGGCA
>CAMBIM010000050.1 GCA_945867505.1 Chitinophaga pinensis | reverse complement strand
GGTAAAGTACCAAACGCGGTCGTATTCTTTTTGAAGAGTTTCAATACGTTGTTCCAACAAATCCATACGGTTATGCGGAAGTGTTTCTACATACGTGCCATCGCCTTTTACCATTTGTATGGCGTTACGCACGCTGTTATGTACTTGTTGGTCGGCAATAACGGCATCGCGCTCGCCAATAATTACGGGTATAGTAGATACGTGACCTAAACTGGTAGTAGGAGCCAGCAAAACCGGCTTGCCCATAATCTCACCTAACATGCTTTCCACTTCTTCGTACAAGCCCATTTGCAGGAAGGTACGGGAACATGAAAACTGCGAACCATACCGCTGCACGGCATTAATAGCGGCTTTCTTTAAGCGCTCATCGGTTTCTAAGCCCAGGTAACTGCAAGAGCCGTAGTAAACCATTTTGTTGCCCCGCACAGTTACATGCTTGCCATCTAAAATTTCATCTTGGGTAGAACCATGGATTAAACCAAGCTCGCGGTTCTTGTTGAAGATTTTGTTGATAACATCGGTAAATTCTTTTTTCATGATTTCAGTTTTTCAGTCAGGTGAATTAAAATCTTGTAACAAAAATATCCTCTCCGGTAATAAAATAGCTATAAATGGCAACGGAAATAACTTGTATTTTACCTGTGTAAACGGCTAATAGTCACAAATAATATCAACGCTCGTCTTATAGAGTGTCTACTCAAATGTTCTTCTGCTATAAACAAGTGTGAAGATGTTACCTGTTAGGATAACAGGATAGCTATATCATTACAGCAAGAAATAGTATGCCGAAAAAATCACTTATCAATCGCATTACGGGTGAATCTTACTGGAAAGAACGGGCCATTTCTTTGTTCATGGTAGTAGGATTGCTTCTAGGAAATATGGTAGAAATGATGAGCGGGAAAGAAGCTAAAGACTCGCCAATTATCTGGATAGCCGGTGTGTTGATTGGTACAGTAGTAGTTGTGCTTTCTGTTTTAAGGAATCCTAAGTATAAGGACAATACTTCTGCAGCTTTTAAGTTCTTTTTGTTCTACTTAAACTTCAATGTAATTTATGCGTACTCTACCAATACGCAGTTTTTGCATGTAAACCCAAATCTTCCTATCAAGGAATTTACAGAGGCGCTACAGGGAGAAATGTTCTACATGATATTTAGTTACATCCTGTTTGTAATTATCTGTTTTGGGTTGGATTCGCGCAGAGAGTTGATGCTATTTTCGGCAGGTGAAGTATTACTCTTTGCAGTTGCAGTAGGTATTAATTGGCAATTTGATCCGCTATTGAAAGACCCGATGCACATGGTTGTGTTTACTATTGTGCTGGCAGGTAACTATATGATCAATGTGCAGCGAATGAAGTTCTCGCAGGTTTCGTCAGATGTAAGTATTCAGTTTAAAGTAATAAGCGAGAATGCGCGTGATGCACAAATTATTTTAGATAGCCAATTGCGCTTTGTTTACATCAACCCTGCTGCCAGAGAACTGGCAGGTTATAAAATGCAGGAGATTTCGAAGAGATCAATTAAAGAAGTAACCAGCGAGGAAGATTTTGCAGAAATAGAGAAAGTGGCTGCGAGTGTAGTGGCCCAAACAAACAGCCGTGAGCGATTAGAATACCGCTTAAAGGATGATGAAGGAAACTACATTTGGGTAGAAAGTATCTTCAGCACCTTTGCTGCCAAAGAAGGTAGCTCGCAGGTATTGATATTTGCTGAAACAAGAAATATAGAAGAGCGCAAAAAGCAGGAGGAAGAAATAAAGCAGCAGATGATTGTGGAGGAAATGCTTATTCGCCATTCCAATCAGTTTATAAATGTTGACCGTGCGGAAATTCAATCGGGTATAGATGTAGCCCTGGGCGAGTTTGGTATGATGCTGGAGGCCGATGCTGTATTGGTTTACCGTATGCACGGTAAGTTGAGCGATGAATTCCGTTCAACCAATCAATGGTTTGGTTACGATGCTAAAATGTTAGCGTCTAACTTTAACCTGGTAGTAAAAATAAATCAGCAGTTGCTGGTTTTCCTGCGAAGCATACGGGGCGAAAAATCATCGCGCGGGCATTTTATTCTTCCCGAGCAGTTGAATGAGATTCAAATTGTAAATACGCCTAAACTTCCGGGTAAACAGTTTTACCTTATACCGTTGCAAAGCGGCAATGTGGTTAACGGATTTGTAATTTTTGTGTTTGATGAGCGCGTGAGCCATGTGCAGTCCAACTTCTTCGGGCTTATTGGTAACATGGTTGCTAATGCGTTTACGCGTTTGCGCACCGAAATGCGACTACACGAAGCGCAGTTGACCAACGAGTTTATTCTTCGCGCTTTACCGGATTGGCTATACATCATTAACAAGAATGGAATTTTTACAGGAGGTAATGAGTTTACCACTTTAGACCCATTTATGAGTGATGTAAGTTTAATGGGTAAAACCTTTACCGATATTCTGCCTGCAAACGCAATAGAGTTGTTCTCAGGAACATTAGATAATGTAGTGGAAACCGATTTGTCCTCTTCGTTTGAGTATCATGATACCACTTACCACAAAGACAATTTCTTTAAAGTAGTAATAGCGCCATTTAAAGCCAATGAATATTTGCTTATCATTCGTGATATAACTGATTTGAGGGAAGCACAAGCAGAGTTGGAAGTTAAAGCCAAGAACTTAGCTCGCAGCAATAAAGAGTTAGAAGAGTTTGCCTATATCGTTAGCCACGATATGAAACAACCTATTCGCACTATTGTTTCGTATCTTACTTTGTTAAAGAAGAAATTCTTCGATGTTATTCCGGCAGCAGGGCAGGAGTTTGTCAACTTTAGTATTGATGGGGCAAATAAGATGAGCGATTTGATACGCGATATTCTTCAGTACAGTAAAATGGAACAGGAGATTAATATGTCAGAAGGCGTATCTCTAAACGATATGGTGAAGAAAGTGCTTGGCGGCTTAAAAGATATTATGGAGAAGAACAACGGCACAGTAGATGTAGGCGACCTGCCGGTAATTACCTGTAACGAAACCATGATGAGCGAGTTGTTTCAAAATCTGATTGAGAACGGCTTGAAGTATAACCTTACACCGGTTAAGAAAGTTACAGTTAAAGTAGAAGACAAGGTAAGCGATTGGCACTTTACTGTTACCGATAACGGTATTGGTTTCGACCAACAATATGCCGAGCAGATATTTAAAATATTCAAACGCCTGCACACCGATGATGAGTTTCAGGGAACCGGTATTGGTTTAAGTATTTGCGCCAAGGTTATAGAAAAACATGGCGGCAAGCTTTGGGCTATATCTGAAAAAGGTAAAGGAAGCACCTTCCATTTTACCTTGCCTAAAGCTGCATAGCCCTAGGCTAAATCTCCTCTTATACCATCCCAACACACTCCTGTTGATTTATCTGTTTCACCACCTCTGATTTTTTCAAAACAGAATGCTGTTGTCCATTACAACCCTTGTCCTGTTGTAATTTTGAAACAAACCATGCCTTGTGGCGTATAAAAAAGTGTGTTGGCAGGAATTAAGGAGCCTGCAAGCACCCCCTAAAAAGGATAGGCATGAAAAAATTATTACACGGAACCGCTCTGTTACTTACGCTGTTTTTATTGCCATTGGCGGCAGCAGCTGTAACTATTAGCGAAACACACACCAACGTTTATTGTAACGGCACAAGCACAGGTGCAATAGACATTTCCGTTTCGAGTGGAGTTACTCCATATTCTTACAATTGGGGCGATGGCGCAACTACCCAAGATAGAACTGCGCTCGCAGCCGGAAACTATATAGTAACAGTAACAGATAATACAGGGGCTACAAATTCTTTACTTATTAACATCACCGAATCGTCAGCTATTACTACAGCAGCTGTAGTAACCGGTGTTTATTGCGGTGGTGGAAACACCGGTGCAATTGATTTAACTGCAATAGGAGGAAACGGAAACTATACTTATGCTTGGAACGATTTTTTTTATACCGAAGACCGCACCAATCTTACAGCTGCGGTTTATTATGTAACTGTTACAGATTTTAGAGGGTGCACCAAAGTAGATTCAGCTAATGTTACGCAGCCACCGGGCATGGTTATCACCAAAACTATAACCAACGTCACATGTGGAACTGGTGCTAACGGTGCTGTTGATTTAACCGTGCAATTCGGTTTTCCGGTTTATACTTATTTATGGAATGACGGGGTAACTACACAAGACCGCACAGCCATAGCAGCAGGAAATTATTCCGTTACAGTAACTGATTTAAGCGGATGCAGTGTTTCAGCAACGGCAACAGTAGGACAAAGCGGTGGAGGTATGGCGGTAAATACTACTTCAGTAAACCCAAGTTGTTTTGGCGGAGCAAATGGAACAATAACCGTTACTTCGGTTGTTGGTAGTGTTGGTCCATATAGTTTCAGTTGGAGCGATGGCCCAACTACACAAAACAGAATCGGCATGAGTGCCGGCTCTTATACAGTTACGGCAACTTCCACTACAGGTTGCACGGCAGCAGCAACAATAAACTTAACGCAGCCTGCGGTATTAGCCGTTACTCTCACGCCCATTCAACTAACTTGTTTTGGAAGCAATAACGGAGCCATCAACACAGCCGTAACCGGTGGCACAACCTCATACAGTTATAATTGGGGCGGAGGAGTATTTACACAAAATAGAACAGGATTGGCTACCGGTAACTATACGGTTACTGTTACCGATTTTAAAGGATGCACTGCTACCCAAACTACATTTGTGCCGCAGCCTTTGCAATTAACTATTACGGCTACACCTTCTCCGCAAGCCTGTATTGGCGGGCCAACAGGTTCGGTAACTACATCGGTTGCCGGTGGGGTAGGAAGTTACTCCTACTGGTGGGGTGCTGGCGTTGTTACTCCAAATCTTAACAACGTTAATGCGGGTAACTATTCTGTATCCGTAACGGATGGAAACGGTTGCACGGCCAGTGCTACTTCAACGGTGCTTGCTTACACGCCTATGGTTCTTACAAGTACACAAGTAAATAATGCATGCTTTGGAGGGGTTATCGCTTCTATTGATTTGAGTGTGGCTAACGGCTGGTCACCTTATAATTATGCTTGGAGCAACTTGCCAACTACACAGGATATTAATTCGCTTGCTGCCGGAAGCTACACAGTAACAGTTAGCGATAATCATTCTTGCACCGCTACACGAACAGTAAATATTACACAACCTTCTTTCCCAATCAGTATTAACGCAATTGTTTCCGATGTTACCTGTAATGGAGGAAACAACGGGGCAATCAATGTAGCGGTATCTAACGGGGATGCTCCATATTCTTATAACTGGGGCGGTGTTACTACTCAAAACAGAACCGGATTAAGCACGGGGAACTATCCGCTTACGGTTACAGATAATAACAGCTGTTCAGTTTCTACAAGTATTACCGTAAATCAAGCAACACCAATAGTAATTACATCAACAATAACTAATTCTACTTGTTTTGGAGGAAGCACCGGTGCTATTAACTTAGCTGTAACCGGAGGTTCTGCACCGTATACTTATTTATGGAATAATGGGGCTGTTACACAAAACAGAACCGGTCTTGCAGCCGGAAACTATCCTGTAACAGTTACCGATAATCATATCTGCGCAGCAACTGTAACTATTGCAGTGGGAGAGCCAAGTGCAATAACTATTTCTCCAACCGTATTTAATGTTGCTTGCAATAGCAGCAGCACAGGCTCTATCAATATTGCTGTTGCCGGAGGAACTTCTCCTTACACTTATACTTGGAGCGGTGGGCAAGTTAGTCAAAACAGAACTGCCTTGGCAGCCGGAACATACACTGTAACGGCTACTGATAACACAGGTTGCACGGCAAGCAATACATCAACAGTTGCACAGCCAACAGCAATTGCAGTTTCTTCTATTAATACAGATGTTTCTTGCAATGCAGGAAACAATGGGACAATTAACCTTGCCGTAACTGGTGGCACTGCGCCTTATACTTTTGTATGGAATGGGGGCTCAACTGCACAAAACAGAACTTCGCTTACGGCAGGAACTTATATTGTTACAGTTGCCGATAATGGCAATTGCACAGCTTCTTACTCTACTACTATTGCGCAGTCAACAACATTAAGTGTATCGACAACTGTTACTGATGTTTCTTGTAATGGCGGAAGCAATGGAGCTATCAATACTTCAGTAGCCGGGGGAACTTTACCTTATACTTACAACTGGGGAGGAAGTATTACTACGCCAAACAGAACCGGTCTGGCTGCCGGAAATTACGGTATTACCGTTACCGACAATGAAGGATGTTTTGCAATCAATTCTTCTATAGTAAGTCAATCAAGCGCTGTAGTTGTTTCATCTGCTGTAACTAACGTAAGTTGTTTTGGTGGAAGTAATGGAGCAATAACTACCAGTGTAAGTGGCGGCACTTCACCTTATACTTATAACTGGGGAGCAGGTATTACTACACTTAACAGAACCGGTTTGATTGCCGGAACTTATGTTGTAACTGTTACTGATAATGCCAACTGCACCGTTACTCGCTCATCGGTAATTACACAAAGTTCAGTAATAAGTATTGCGCCAACAGTAACTAACGCCACTTGTTTTGGGGGTAGCGATGGATCTATAGCCATTGCAGTAGTCGGTGGCACATTACCTTATACTTATAACTGGGGTGGAAGTAATACTACACAAAACAGAACCGGTCTTGCGGCAGCTTCATACGCTGTAACAGTTACCGATAATGCAAGTTGCACTGCCACTGCTTCAGCAACTGTTGGTCAGGCAACGGCTATAGCTGTTTCTTCAACTGCAACCAATGTTGTTTGTAATGGCGGCAACACCGGTGCTGTTAACTTAACCGTAACCGGTGGCACATCGCCTTATACTTATGTATGGACCGGTGGAGCAACTACTCCAAACAGAACTTCGCTTACTGCTGGGACTTATTCAGTTACTGTAACTGATAATAATTCATGCACAGCTTCGGCAAATGCTTCTATTAATCAACCATCTGCAATTTCTTTAAGCACTACCACAACTAATGTGGCTTGCTTTGGCGATTCTACAGGCAGTATATCTTTGAACGTTACTGGTGGTGCAAGCGGCTATGCTTTTAACTGGAACAATGGACCGGTTACTCAGAACAATAGCAACATTCCTTCAGGAAATTATTCAGTAATTGTAAACGATGTCAATGCTTGTTCGGCTACTGCTTCTGCTACTATTACTCAAGCTGCTCCAATAACTACATCTACTACTGTTGTAAATGCTACTTGTTTTGGTTCTGCCAATGGCAGTATTGATTTAACTGTAAATGGCGGTGCAGGTTCATACACTTATGTGTGGAGTAATGGTTTTACTACCCAAGATGTTTCAGGCTTTGCAGCCAGCACCTATAGCGTTACTGTTAAAGATGCCGGCAATTGCACAGCATTGACAAGCGCAACTATTTCTCAACCTACGCAAATTATTATTTCAGCTACATCGGTAAACGCATCATGTAATGGTACGGCTAACGGCAGTATAGATGTAAGTGTTATCGGTGGCTCATCAAGCTACAGTTACCTATGGAGCAACGGTGCTGCTACGCAAGATGTTGTTTCGCTTGTAGCACAAAACTATATAGTAACTGTAACCGATAACAACGCTTGCTCTTCAACTTCAACTATTGCTATCACTCAACCTTCGGCAATAATTGCTAGCCATACGCACACCGATGTTTCGTGCAGCGGAGTAAATAATGGCAGTATTGATTTAAGCGTAACCGGTGGTTCTTCGCCATATACATATAGCTGGAGCAATGGTGCAGTTACACAAGATTTGAATTCGCTTGTTGCTAATACTTACAGGGTAACCATAACCGATAATGCAGCCTGCGCAACTGTTGCTACACCGGTAGCTATTGTGCAAGGGGCATCTATTACCTTGAGCGAAACACACAAACCTTATGCTTGCACTAACCATGCCGGAGCTATTGACTTAACGGTAATTGGTGGAACTGCTCCATATAATTTTAGTTGGAACGGTGGCATTTCTACTGAAGATAGAGCTAATCTTTCACCAGGTAACTATTCGGTAGTAGTTACCGATGCAAATACTTGTTCGGCTGCCACCAGCGTGGCTATTACACAGCTTGCACCGCTTTCTACCAGTATAAACAGAACTAATGTAACATGCCACGGTGGCAATAACGGAGCTATTGCTCTTTTTGTTCAAGGAGGAACGGCACCTTATACTTTTGACTGGAACCAAGGTGCTAATACTTCTGCATTAACAAGTTTAATAGCCGCAAATTATCGTGTATTGGTAATTGATTCTAACAATTGCAATGCAATAGATAGCGCGAGCATTACCGAGCCTACCGCTATTCAAATTTCGGAAAATGTAACCGATGTTACTTGTAGCGGAATGGCTAACGGCACTATTAATGTAAGCGCTACCGGTGGAACTTCCGGCTATACTTTCTATTGGAACACTGCTGATACCACGCAAAATATTTCAAATCTGCAAAGAGGAAATTATCAGTTGACCGTAACTGATGCTCAATCTTGCTCGGCAACCAGCGGCACTATTTTAGTGAGCGAACCGCAGCCGTTGAGTATTACTTCGACCATTACTCCAATTGGCTGCTCGGCACATAACGATGGTGCGGTGCAATTGCAAGTTACGGGTGGCGCGCAACCGCTTGCTTATATTTGGAGCAACAGTTCTTCTTCTCCAAATCTTACTAATCTTTCTCCCGGAAATTATGATGTAACTGTAACTGATAGTCGGGGCTGCACAGCTAACGGAACTTACACGGTAGGCATAGTTCCACCAATTGCTATTACTCCTTTGGTTCGCAACACTGCTTGCAATACTGTGCAGAACGGAACAATTGATATAACTGTTACTGGTGGTTCTTCTGCCTTTACGTTTGATTGGAACAACGGAGCTATTACCGAAGACCTTAACGGTCTTTCGCAAGGGGTTTATGCGGTAACAGTTACCGATGCACGCAATTGCTCGGCACAGGGCACATACAGCATTGCCACAGACTATGTGCTTACAGTAGATGCCACTCCTTCTACCACCATTAACTTGGGCGAGGCGGTTCAGCTCACTGCTGTTACTAGTGTTGACCATACCAATACGTATACTTGGTCGCCTGCCGTTAGCTTGGTTTGCGGCACTTGCGCTACTACCGAGGCTGCACCAACACAAAATACTTTCTACACGGTTAATGTGATAGATGCTAACGGTTGCCAGGCTACTGATACACTTACCGTAACTGTAAACTCTATTACCGATATTTTTATTCCAAATGCGTTTTCGCCAAATGGCGATGGTAACAATGATGCATTGCAAATATTTGGCGATTTAAGCGCAGTTGCTTACCTCGACTTTATGGTGTTTAATCGTTGGGGAGAAAAAGTATTTGAATCGAGCAACGCTAACTTTGCCTGGGACGGAACTTATAAAGGCGAACTTGTTCCGCAAGGCGTTTACATATACACTGCTAAAATGGTATTCATCAACGGTTATTCGCGCCCCGATATGAAAGGCTCCTTAACCGTTATTCGATAAATTTTTCATGTCCTCCTCCTTTCTCAAAAGCGATCCCCCGGGGTCGCTTTTAGAGTTTTATGTATACATTGCCCGACAGGTTAACATGGCTTCTGTTTATAATTAAATGCACTAACAGCCCGCACTCTGTATTTAATGTCCCACTTTTAAACCATGAACTATATACAACACCTAACCAACGCCCTTGATAAAGATGCAGAAACAGTTTCTGTATTGGCGAACCTACCGGTTGCTAAATTGGATAACAAGCTTTTGCTTATTAAGAAGCAATTAGCCAGTGCTGTAAAGTATGAGCAGCCGGATGCTATTGAGTTGCTGAATGTTTGGCAAGATCAGGTTGAAAATGCTAAAGTTTTAAAGCAGGAGTTGAATCTGGCAGATAATTATTTGTTAGATGTAGATATGGAACTTAGCGAACTGGCAGCTTTTGAAATGATTGAAAAACGTCAGGATTTGCTGAAGAGCAAATTGCTGAAAGAAGAATTTTCTACCAACGGAAGAAAGTAAATGCGATAAAATAAATTAAGAAAGGAGAGCCCCATGCTGATACCTTTCGGCATGGGGCTTTTAATTTTTGTATGATTTTATACAACTGCGGAAGGTCAATCCGCTAAAGCGGATTAGGTTTCCTAAGATTAGGATGCTCGATTTTTTATACCGGATTCATTATCCTAAGCTTAGGAATGCTTATTACATTAAGTGGATAGTAGTTCCTAAGTTTAGGAGTATCGATCTTACTAAGCGAATTAAATCTCCTAAGATTAGGAACATCAATTCTCTTTAGCGGATTGTGTCTACCAAGATTAGGAGACCCGATATTTTAAGGCAGATTCTAGTTCCTAAGCATGGTTAATCGCAAAAAACTGCTTTTGAAATACCTATTTAACGTAAAAAAGCCCCCGCCAAAACCTAAGCGAGGGCTACCAATCAACAAAGAGAAAATTGCGATAACCTATTTGTGGTGCGGTCTTTTTCGGTTGTTGGTCGCCTGACCAACAAACAATGTGCTATTGTTTAACCACAAACGTATCTGCAATCTTATCGTGCAGCCCTTGTTTACGGTCGTCAAAAATTATCATGATATAACCGATGCATAAAATTGCATACGATAAGATTTTAGAAAGATTCCGCAATAATGCTTTCGGAAAATCGAGCGGCTGATTGTTCTTATTCACTACTTTTATTCCCATTGCAATTTTACCCAGCGTAGCCTGATACTTACTTGACTCCATGAGCGCGTAGTAAATAATAATGAAGGTTTCTTTAAGAAAATTTCGGCTTATAAAACTGAAGTCCCAGTTATGCCAGTGAAAAGGAAAATTGAAGTCGTCAAAACCAAACCGCCAACCAAGCAGAGGCCAAGCCAAAGCCGAAAGTATAGCCCCTACAACCAGGTGGTCAATAAAGAATGCAGCCAGCCTGCGCATTCCCGATGAATAATTGTTGTTTACTGATATTACTTGCATAGTTATGTGGGTTTATTTTTTCTCTGTTTTTTCAATTACTTTTTCTTCCAGGTCTTGAGCCTTTTCTTCCAGCTCCTTCCCTTTCTCTTTCAGTATTCGTATTTGCTTGCGAAGCTTTTTGCCGTTTTCTTCAACTACGGTTTCGTCTTCAGTTATAACCTCATCGTTATCTGCATTAAAGTGATTTTCTCCGGCTATGCATTTCACTTTCCCGTTCTCTACCGTCCAGGTCGTATTGGCAAAATAAGTATCGTTATAACTATCGTTACCCTTTACTACTGCCGTCCAAAAATCTATGTTATCGGCAAAGCTTAACTCCTTTCCTTCGGGTATGGCAATGCGAATTTTTACGCGCTGCACCCGCCATTTATCGTTCTTACCAATAAACAACCAAGGGCTAAGGTTAAGCATCGAATCCGTCTGGCTGAAAGTATAAGCCGAAGCATCTGCATTCTTGCTGGCATCGGCTTGGTTTCTTCCGCGTGCCGTAACTATTTGCTGTATATAAAACGAATCGCTTTCCGAAACCATAATTTCCAAGGCTGGTTTTGCCACCGGTATACGTTCCATATCTTTTAGGTTCATTCCGTTCACAAACACGCCTTCATCGTTTACATTAAAGCTCTTTATATTATCTGCATCCTCCCTATCTATTTTTCTTCCATTACTGTCAGTAAGTTGAATATATAAAGCTCCGGTGCTGGGCTGCATCAACACTATTTGTTTGTTGTTGGTTTTGCTGTCTCTAAAATTCACAGCAGTTTTATAACCCGATACACTCAATAACCCAATACCGATAAACCAAGCGCCAAGCAATAACCACTTCAACCATTTAATGCGGGTATTGTTTCCAAGAAAAACACGCAAGCCTCCGTAAATAATGGCCACCAACGGTGCACCTAAAAACAACAGGTAACCAAAACTGAAATAGGTAAGTATATGCGGACTGTCTACCAATAAATGCGTTACCTCGTTAAACCGCGATGAGCCTAAAAAGTAAAACATAACAAAGCCGATAAATACACCTACCAACGAGCCGATAGACACTACCACGGCAATAAGCAGGATGAATTTGAAAAACGCTTTAAAGAGAGCTATTACAATACCGCCCAGTTTTTCAAAGAAAGTTTCCTCGCGCATAAACTTGTTTACCGATTCACCGGTGCGCGTGTAAGCATCTTTAATCTCCTTTTCAATAGTGTTAATATTAATAGGCTCTCCTTTCATCTGCAGTTTTTCAGCAGAGCTTAAGGCCTTGGGCACAATAATCATCAGCAATAAATACAGCAGAATAATAGAACCCGAAGTAAGCGGAATCAAAACGATGGCTGCAACGCGCATCCAAACAGGGTCACTAATACCAAAGTAATGACAAAGCCCTGCAATAACACCCGCTACCTTAGCATCATCTGCATCGCGAAACAATCTCTTTTTTACCTCACCGGTAAACACTGTATTTGTATTCGGCTGTTGACTGCCGCTGCTACTGCCTCCTGCCACCGGCTCCTCTTCTCCCGCAATATCTTCAGGCTTGCCCATTGCTTCCATTACAGCTACTACTTCAGCCACACTTACCACTTCTTTGCGGTCGGCTAATTTCTGATTCAGCATTTCGCCAATGCGCGCTTCAATATCATTCATAATTTCTTCGCGCTCGGTTTCATTACTGAACTTTCGCTTCAAAGCTTCCAAATAGTTGTGGAGTAATTCAAAAGCGTTTTCATCTATAATGAACGCCATGCCTCCCAGGTTTATGTTTAATGTCTTTTTCATCTTAGTTGGTTTTGGTGGTTTGTAGAATTATTTGGTTTACCGAGTCGGTAAGTTCTGTCCAGCTGTTAAGCAGTTCCGAAAGTGATTTCTTTCCTTCTTCGCTCAAAGTAAAATATTTGCGGGGCGGACCGGAAGTAGATTCCTCCCACCGGTAAGTAAGCAAGCCATCGTTTTTTAATCTGGTAAGTAAAGGATATAAGGTTCCTTCCACCACCAAAAGTTTAGCGGTTTTCATTCGCTCAATTATTTCCGTGGGGTAATGCTCTCCATCCGACAGAATAGAGAGAATGCAAAACTCCAGCACTCCCTTGCGCATTTGCGCTTTTGTGTTTTCTATATTCATGTTATCTCGTTTTTATTTCTGCTTTTATATGAATGTCATGTTTCTTCTTTCCGTCATCAAGCTGAATGGTTACATCTTCCAATGCTTTGTTGATTTCGTCCTGAAGTTCTTTTAAGTCTCCACTCAGTCCGGTTATTTCCAACTGCCCTTTTTTATCAAGGGTAATATGGATGTTAATTTTCTTGTTTTTTTCTTTATCACCATTTCCGGCAAAAGTTGAAAGCGGAAGCAGGGCTATAAGAAGGATGAAGATTTTTGTTTTCATAGTTTCTTGTTTTAGTTTTTAGAAGATGTTTAGGCTACTCTGAATTTTACTACCACCACAAACTTTTCAGTAGGAACTGTATTCTTAATTTTCATTCCCCTTAAAGCATTGGCTACATATTTTTTCAGTTCAGGGTTTGCAGAATTGATTTCTGATACATTAATGTTTCCGTCTTCGTCCACCTGAACAATCGCACTTACATTATTGGCTTCGCTGTTTCCTATTACAAATTCTGGGCAATTAATGTTGCGGATAATTTCTCTGCGAACATTTTCTTTAGCTGCTTTCTCTACATTTCCTGGTACAGAGGCTATGGCTCCCAAAGAAATCATAAGCATAAAGTATCCAATAATAAAGGCGGTGGTTGTTTTTGATTTTTTCATGATTTAATAATTTAAATGTTTAGTAAGCTACTTGACAATGCAAATATATGTTCATTAAAAGGTATTATGCAACACATAGTAGTATATTTTTACAATAAAATATCTAACTAATTGATTTTAAGCATAATAATTTTTATATGAATTCAAAGTGTAGTTTAAATTGTGCTTTAAAAAAGCCATTTTGTGAGAAACTTGGCATGGTTATTTGAATGTGCAGCCACATTTTTGAACCTTAAAACAATCTAATATGAAGAAAGGACTTTTACTCTCTATGCTCCTATTGATAATAGGTGCAGCAATGGCACAAGACTCTATACCACCCGTAAAGAAAAAGATCAAACCAGTGTTTGGTGGCGATGGTGTTTACCTGCGCGACAGCACTTGGAAAATTGGCGGCTATGCAGGCATATTATTAAACCAAACTGCGCTTTACCAATGGGGACCGGGCGGGTTTAACAGCTTCTCGTTTACCTTGGGTGGGAATTTTTATGCAAACTACAAAAAAGGAAAGCTCATTGCCGATAATAGCTTAGATGCTAAATGGGGAATGATAGCCGTTGGCTTAATTCGTAATAAGGCATTGGCGCAAACCAACTTGCAGAAGAATGTGGATGTGCTAGCTATTAAATCGTTGGTAGGTTATGAAGTTAGCAAGTCGCTTTACATTGCAGCAAAGTTGGGTTTCGAAAGTCAGTTTTCACCCACTTACGATTACTCGCAAACTGATACCGCTAAAGGAGAATTCCGAAGATACGCTGTTTCGAAATTTGCAGCACCGGCCGTCCTTACAATCGGCCCCGGTTTAACTTATAAACCGAAAGATTTTTTCACTATGTTCTTTTCACCCGTAGAAGGTAAAATGACTTTTGTTAGTCAGGATAGCCCGGGAAAAAACACCGACACATTGCCCGATGGGAGATACAGCGATTCTTACTACAGCACTATTGATGAAACACGTTTTGGTTTAAAACGTGGCGACTACTTTATGGGTGAACTTGGTTGGGAACTCGATTTACTTTTTCAAAAAGATATTGTGAAGAACGTAAACTGGAAAAGCCACTTAAACATATTTGGCGCTTATTTGAATGCCAGCTACAACACTGTTATGCCTACATACTATGCTGACCAGGATTCGTTGGGTTCTTCAAACATAAGTGAAAGCACTAAACATATACCGGTTATTAAATGGGATAACGATATTGTGTTTAAAGTAAATAAATGGTTGAACGCCACGCTATCAGTTAAACTGGCTTACCAATACAATGCTTTAGTTCCTATTGATACCCGCAAAAATTCGGATGGCAGCAAAGGCGCAGATGGCGCGCCGGATATTGATAAATTTGGAACATCAATAAGATCGTTTAATAAAATTCAGATTTTTGAACAGTTCGGCATTGGCTTAACTGCTAAGTTTTAGATAACACTATCACAATATTTGAGAAGGGGCAACGCAAGCCCCTTCTTTATTTTTATTATTACCCGTTTAGATTTTCGGTTAACAAAATTTCAAAATTAACAATTCGCA
>CAMBIM010000049.1 GCA_945867505.1 Chitinophaga pinensis | reverse complement strand
CAACAAAAGTGTTCAACATAATAAAGATTCCCATCGTGCTATAAACTAAAGCATCGGGTATAGAAGTTTGATTAAAATGCGATGCCACACCGCGGGCTGCCTGCATATCAATCAGTGCAACCTCCACCGTCATGCAAAGCATAATGTATTTAGTAATGGTGCTGATGTGCTTAGGGTTCGGTAAATATTGCAACAGCACTACCATTGTCCATACGTAAAAAACTACGGTTAAATGAAACTTTGCGGGTTTAATCCAAACGCTAATGCCGTGTAGTAAACGGTCATCGGCTTGTGCAAGCAGCAAAAGAAAAAGGGCGGCAACAAGATTGGCTAAGCCAAACCATGCCAGCAAGGAATTGATTTTGAAAAATTGTTTAATAGTTTTCATATACGTTTATTTTATGGCACAATAACCGGCAGTTGCCGGCTTGTTTCTCACTTTTGATTTTCACCTAATTTCTCAATCTTGCTTAACCACTTTTCCCTGAAAGAAAGTTCCGAGTTTCTTATTGGTCCCACGTAGGTTACTTTAACCGGCTTAACTCCACAAAATTCTAAAGTTGATTTCTTGAGTTGGTTAACGCTTGGCCGTCCGAATGCCAACCAATAATACCAGCTCGGTTGGTCGAGGGTAGTAATAATATGAGCTGTCTTACCTGCTAATAATTTATCCCACCATACAGAATTTTCCCGATACCGAAATGCAAACCCCGGTAAAAAAAGTCGGTCAATAAAACCTTTTGTTATAGCAGGAAGTCCGCCCCACCAAACCGGATGAACCCAAACTAAATGGTCCGCCCATTTAATTTTTTCCCAAGCATCTAGCAAGTCGGGTTCTAACTCTGTCCTGTGTTGGTAGCCAAACTGTAAATTAGGATTGAACTTCAAATCTTTAATCACTATCTCTTTTACTTGTGCTCCCGTTTTTAATGCCCCCTTCTTATAGGCTTCAAAAAGTCCAAAATTGAAGCTGTCGCTGTCAGGGTGTCCGTTAATAATCAGTATCTTTTTCATTCGTGTTTGTTTTATGGCGCAAAAAAATCCCGAATGCAGTCGGGATTCATTGATTTGGGTTAAGAAAAAAATCCTGCGTTAAAAAATATCCGCTACCGGATTTCTCTTTTTCACAGAAAGTAAAATGTAATACAAGAGCAAACCGACAGGACCAAACATAAAGTTGAAGAACAAACAAGGCATTACCAGCCACCGGCTGATTTCATTCTTAGCGGAGTTGTGAACAATAAAAAGCCCTACCATCATATCAAAAGCCAGATAGTGTACCCAACCTGCCAGCACCGCTTTCGGATTTTTAAAAAGCGTCATTACTCCTTCCAGCGAAGAAAAATTGCCTCCGTTTTGAGGATCGGTAAAACTCCAGACAATCACAGACGCATAGAGCATACAAAGCAAAAGCACAATGCCGTTAAAAATAATTTTGTATGTAAGCGGGCGATGGTGCAATACAGCCATTACAATCCAGCCAATCATTGCAATGCCGTTGGCTATTTTAAAAATTACCGTTGGTTCCATGTTCTTTATTTTTTACGAAGTAACAAACTTGACGCAGAACAATTATTGATTCAGGTTAAGAATAAATTACGAAGCCATCCGCTTTCGGATACGCGAAAGGGCTTCGGGCGTAATGCCTAAATAAGAGGCAATCATATATTGCGGTACGTGCTGAAAAACAGAAGGGTTGCTATCCAGTAATTGTGTGTAGCGTTGTTCCGCACTTAGTGAATGTAAAGAGTATACGCGCCCGTCAAGCATCTTAAACAAATACTCGGCAATCAAACGCCCGAAACGTTCTAGCTCCTTATAGCGATTGTAACCCTGCTGCATTTGTTCATAATTAAAATCAATAAGCACGGTGTCTTCCAGCGCATCAATAAAATAAGTGGCAGGCTTGCGTTCTAAAAAACTTGAATATTCCGACACATATGTGTTCTCCGGAAAAAATCCAATAATCATTTCCTTGCCTTCGTGCAGGCGGTAGGCATACGTCATACCCGAATCAACAAATGAAACACATTTGCAAATTTGTCCTTCGCGCACAATGTGTTCACCTTTTTTTACCTGCCGAATAGAAAAGTTTTCGCAACAGTACTGCCACGCTTCATCTGTAAGCTCGGGTAACAGAACCTTGTAATAAGCGCGAATGCGCTGAAATTGCTTTTGACTTATTTCCATTTTTACACTACAACTTTACTACAAAAAACAAACAACACAGAAACAAGTTTTGATGTGTGAAATCATTTTTACATTGCAAAAAATTTGAGTGATTATTATGAGCAGAGCCAACAACCCCAATTTAAAAAGCTGGGTAGAAGTAAAACCCAACAGCGATTTCCCTATACAAAATCTTCCTTTCGGAATTTTTAAAACAGATAAAGACCCGGAGCCACGCATTGGTGTTGCTATTGGCGAATTTATTGTTGATATGAATGTGGCATCCGGGCTTGGTGCAACAGACGGAATAAAATTACCTTTCAACGTTTTTCAAAAAAACACGCTCAACGATTTTATTGCGCTCGGCAAAAAAATCATCAATCAAGTGCGCGAACAACTTTCCGATTTTTTGAGCGAAGCCAATTCTTCTATTCTTCAAAATCCAATAATTATTGAGAATTTGCTTGTAAAGCAAAGCAATGCGCAAATGCTTTTGCCCGTTCAAATTCCCAACTACACCGATTTTTATTCCAGCAAAGAACACGCTACCAATGTAGGCATCATGTTCCGCGACCCGGCAAATGCTTTATTGCCCAACTGGAAACATTTACCGGTAGGCTATCACGGTCGTGCTTCTTCTATTGTAGTGAGTGGAACTCCGATTCGCAGACCAAAAGGACAAACAAAAGCAGATGATGCACCTGTTCCTTCTTTCGGCCCGTGTAGACTTTTAGATTTTGAATTAGAGATGGCATTTATTACCGGTAAGTCAACAGCATTGGGAACGAGTATTTCAACAGCACAAGCCGATGATTATATTTTTGGAATGGTGCTGTTCAACGATTGGAGCGCGCGCGACATTCAAAAATGGGAATACGTTCCACTTGGTCCTTTTCTGGCAAAAAATTTTGGCTCAACCATGTCTCCATGGATCGTAACTATGGAAGCTCTTGAACCATTTAGAGTTGAAACTCCAACACAAGAACCCGAAGTTCTACCCTACTTAAAGTTTGAAGGCAAAAAGAATTTCGACATTAACTTAGAAGTAGAAATTATTCCCGAACACGGACAGGGCAAAACTGTTTCGCACAGCAATTTCAAATACATGTATTGGAACATGGCACAGCAACTCGCACACCACACGGTAAACGGCTGCAACATTCAAGTGGGCGATTTATATGCCAGCGGCACCATCAGTGGACCAACACCCGATTCTTATGGTTCTATGCTCGAAATTAGTTGGCAGGGAAAAAATCCAATTACAATGCCCGATGGAACAGAACGAAAATTCATTCTCGACAACGATACGGTATTGATGAAAGGCTATTGCGAAAAAGACGGAGTGCGAATTGGCTTTGGCGAATGTTTGGGGAAAATTTTGCCAGCTTTATGAAGTATTACTTAATCGCTTTGCTATTCATTATCATGGGCGCAGGCGCTCGCACCATGTTCGAAATTGCGCATCAGGCACTCGGGCGCGAACACGATTTCGCTCCCGCTGCCGACACTACCCGTTTAATCTTCCTGGCACTTTGGTTTGTAGTTCTGATGATGGCTGATGTGGTTCTGCTTCGCAACAAAGACTTGAAATACAGAAACATTTTTGTTGCACTGCTTTCTGTCGGTGTTATTGCTCCAACTATTTATAAATTCATTACCAACTGATATGCTCTCTATAAATCCTTCAGAAATTCCAATGCCAAAACTGCACGAGTATTTATTGAGTGCCGTTGCTCCGCGTCCTATTGCTTTTGTCTCTACTATTGATAAAGAAGGCAACGTAAATCTTTCTCCGTTTTCATTTTTCAATTGCTTTGGTTCGAATCCGCCAACACTTGTTTTTTCTCCGGCAAGAAGTGGCAGAACGGGTGCTACTAAACATACGCACGATAACGTGTTGGAAGTAAAAGAATGTGTGATAAACATTCCGCATTACGATATGCTTTATCAAATGAATTTAGCGGCACACATGTATCCGAAAGGTGTAGATGAATTTACAAAAAGCGGTTTGACCAAACAGGAAAGCGTTACCGTAAAACCTCCACGCGTGGCGGAATGTTTTGTGCAAATAGAGTGCGAAGTAAAAAATGTAATTGTTACTGGATTAGATGGTGGTGCAGGAAACTTGGTGGTTTGCGAAGTGAAGATGATTCACATCAATGAAAAGGTATTGAATGAAGAAGGCAGCATTGACCCCAACAAAATGAATTACATAGCGCGGATGGGGAAACAATTCTGGGCGCGCATTGGTGCCGAGAATATTATTTCCATTCCCGGTTTTAAAATGGCAAATGAATTAGGACTTGGCTGGGATGAATTGCCGGATACAATCACCCACTCTAAATATCTTTCCGGAAACGATATTGCACAGGTGGCTTCGCTTCATGCTTTTCCAACGGAAGAAGAGTTAAACGAATTGCGCAAAGCCGATTTTGTAGAAGAAATATTTTCTGAAAACAAAGATGATGTTGCAGCATTAGAAAAAGCTATTCATCTGCGCGCTAAAATTGAAATTGAAAGAGGAAGTTTGCCGCTTGCGTTTCAGTTGTTAATGCTTTTAGAGAAACACAATAGCCACTAATTTCACGAATTGCTTTTTTCCTTCTGTTCGTTTTTAATTAGTGTAATTCGTGGCTGTAAATTTTCAACCATGCCCTACATCCCTCTCTTCATTCTCAAATCATTTTTGCGCAGAGTTAAAAAACGTGGAGATGTTTCAAACCCGCAACGTTCACGTAGAGGCTTCGAAAGACTAATTGGCAAATGGAATAAACCTTTAAGCGGGTTCGATTATCAATTGGAAGATGCTGATGGTGTTTCCGGTGAATGGATTTTTCCGCATGGTTGCGACAAAACAAAAGTGCTGCTCTACTTTCATGGTGGCGGATATTTTGTTGGCAGCACCAACACGCACCGCGGCTTGGTTTCGCAACTGGTAAAAAATGCAGGCATTAGTGCTTTAAGCATAAATTATCGCTTAGCACCGGAGCATCCCTATCCTGCCGCTATTGAAGATTGCGCAAAAGTTTATGAATGGTTACTTTCAAAAAACTTTCATCCCAATCAAATTTGTTTTGGTGGCGATAGTGCCGGTGGTGGTTGCGTGGTTGGTACACTCACTTATCTGCGCGACAAAAATATTGCGCTACCAAAATGTGCTATTGCGCTTTCCCCTTGGCTCGACCATACATTCAGCGGGCATTCATTTCCCTCGAAAGATGAAATTGACCCCATGCTTTTAGCCGATGGTTTTCCGGTAGTGCGCGATTATTACATGGCTGGTGCTGACCCCAAATCACCTTATGCATCTCCTATTTTTCATTCGCTTGCCAAGCTTCCTCCGGTAATGGTGCAGGTAGGCGACCATGAACTATTACTGAGCGATTCTACCCGCTTTGCTGAAAAGGCAAAAGCCGATGGTGTGGATATTCGCTTAGAGGTTTACCCCGATTTGTTTCACGTATTTAATGCGTTTTGGAAAATTCTACCCAAAGCAAGAGAAGCGAATAAAAAACTGGGGGAGTTTATGCATACACAACTTTTCTCTAAGTAAATCCATCTTTTATAAAACCACCTTATGAAAAACCTAATTCTTTTACTGGGTATAATTACAGTCGCTATTTCTTCCTGCAAAAAGGAAAATGCAAACCCTGCTCTGAAAATCTACAAAGTGAAATACACAATGATCTGCACCGATTGTCAGGTAATTTATGTTTCCGACACCCTGGGTACGCAATCTTCTGCTTACCATCAAAATAGTTCGTGGAGTTATACTTTCAATGCTAAAGAAAACCAACAACTTCTCTTTTTAGCCTACAATCAAAGTGCTAACCCGCAAGCGGTAACAGCTACTATTTCACTAAACGATTCAGTTCTGTCTACCCAAACTACCTACTGTCCTTTCAATGGCTCGGCTTTTTGCGTTGATACAGCCCGTTAAAATCATTTATCCCTATCTGCTTCAAATCCCCTCGCTTGAGGGGATTTTCTATTTTCACGCTCCTTAAAAAATAAAGTATGAGTCAGGAATTGAACGATCAGGAAATTGTAAGAAGAGAAAAACTGCAAAAGCTAAGCGAAATGGGCATTGATGCTTATCCTGCTGCTGCGTTTGATGTAAACTATAACTCGCAACAAATTCTTTCGGAGTATAACGATGACGTAAAGAACTTTCAGGATGTAAGTATTGCAGGAAGAATTATGAGCATCAACTCAAAAGGCAAGGTTACTTTCTTCAAAATTCAAGACCAGAAAGGAAAAATTCAACTCTTTGTAAGTATCGATAACGTTTGCCCCGGTGAAGACAAAACATTTTACACTTCAGTAGTTACTCACTTGCTCGATATTGGCGATTTCATTGGCGTAAAAGGCGAAACCTTCATTACCAAAACCGGTGAAATTTCTATTCGCGTAAAAGAGTTGACCGTGCTTTCAAAAGCATTGCGACCACTACCTGTGGTTAAAGTAAAAGACGGAGAAACCTTCGATGCATTTAGCGATGTAGAGTTGCGTTACCGTCAGCGTTATGTTGATTTAGTAGTGAACCCACAAGTGCGCGAAACATTTTTAACGCGAAGCAAAATGGTTCAAACCATCCGCGATTTTTTAAATGAACATGGCGCCATTGAAGTAGATACACCCGTGCTGCAAAGCATTCCGGGCGGTGCAGCTGCGCGTCCTTTCGAAACGCACCACAACGCTCTCGATATTCCTTTTTACCTGCGTATTGCCAATGAGCTTTACTTAAAGCGTTTGATTGTTGGCGGCTTCGACTGGGTGTATGAATTCAGTCGCAACTTCCGCAACGAGGGTATCGACCGCACACACAATCCTGAATTTACAGTGTTGGAGTTTTACGTGGCATACAAAGATTATTTCTGGATGATGGATTACACCGAAAAGATGATGGAGAAAATCGCCATCGCTATTCACGGCACTACTGAAGTGCCTTTTGGCGATAAAATACTTTCATTCAAAGCTCCTTTCAAACGCATAGCTATTTACGATGCCATAAAAGAATATACCGGTTTCGATGTAAGCGAAATGAACGAAGAACAATTGCTGGATGTTTGCAAGCAATTGCATATTCAAACCGACAAGAGCATGGGCAAAGGAAAATTGATTGATGAAATTTTTGGCGGCAAGTGCGAAGGCAACTTTATTCAGCCAACCTTCATTATCGATTATCCGGTAGAGTTAAGTCCCCTTACCAAAAAACACAGAAGCAAGCCAGGTTTGGTAGAACGTTTCGAGTTGATGATAAACGGAAAAGAAATTGCCAATGCTTACAGCGAGTTAAACGACCCGCTCGACCAACGTGCTCGCTTTGAAGAACAGGTAAAACTGCAAGAGCGTGGCGATGACGAAGCCATGTTTATTGACCACGATTTTCTTCGTGCACTCGAATACGGAATGCCGCCAACATCGGGTATCGGTATTGGTATCGATAGGTTAGCAATGTTGATGACAAATCAGGCTGCCATACAGGAAGTGTTGTTCTTCCCGCAAATGAGACCTGAAAATTTATAATAGAATTTTCAGGTCGAATTCATGAGTGCCATTTTTATTAAAAAATAGAGCCGCGAATAAATGAGACATGAAAATTTGTAGTAGAATTTTCATCCGAATTCATGAGTCCCTAGAAAGCCAAATAAGTTTTTTGAAATTTTGAAAAAGCAATCTCATACTAAAAGGGGTTGCTTTTTCGTTTTTATACAGATTAAGTAATTTGCAATCACAAACCACAGCAATGACCAAGCGAATCCTCTTCTCCTTCATTTTTTCAGCAACTCTTCTATTCAGTTTTGCCCAAACAAAACCTACAGATAAATCTTTCACACAGGAAGACTGGGACAAACTAAGCCAGCCCGCGAAAGACTCTATCAATAAAGAGCTAACTAAAAAATTTGAAGAAGCAAAACAGGATGCCGCCATTATTGACGAAGGCAACGCCAATCAAATTATCGAAGACGCACTTAAAAACATCAACGGCACTACATCACTCGCCTTCAACAACTTCCCTAAGTCGCAGTTAAGTGACGACATCACCAAATTCAAAAACCTCGAAGCCTTCACCTGCACCAAGTGCCGCGCGTTAGATTTAAATATTCTCTTCAGCCAACTTTCCGCGCTTCCAAACCTAAAGAAGGTAAACATTGCAGGTGGTGCCTACAAACTTCTTCCCGATGCTGTGAAAAAACTTTCCGCCTTAGAAGAACTCAACCTTAAAGACAACAACTTCACCACCCTGCCCGACTCATTCGTTCTCTTACAAAACCTACGCCTACTCAATCTCGAACACAACGCCTACCTCTATGACGATGATGTTTTCGACCGCATCAAAAACCTCAACGTAAAACAACTTTACTTTTCTGCCAGCGGCCTCTTGCAGCTAAACGATAAAATCGGTCAACTAAAAAGCTTAGAAATACTCGACATATCCGTAAACGATATCAAAACACTACCCCCATCGTTCAGCCAGCTAACCAACCTGCAATACCTCAACCTATCGCAAAATCTAAACCTCGATATTACACAAGTAGTTACCGCCCTCGCGCCCATCCGCCAGTTGAACTACCTAGATATAAGCCAATGCCTAATCCAAAACCTCCCGCTCGAATTCAGCAAACTCACATCGCTTCAAATTTTAAATCTCAAAGCCAATCAACTCACTTCGCTCCCACTCACCTTCGGCTCACTAATTAACCTCGAAGAACTCGAACTCGGCTACCTCCAAATGGGAACCCGCATGAACAAAATCACCGAACTCCCCCCTTCGTTCAGTAGCTTAAAAAAACTGCGCTACTTAAACTTAGCCGGAAACCAATTGCAAAACCTACCCGAAGGCTTTTCGGGCTTAACCCAATTAGAAGATTTAAATCTGAGCCTCAACAAATTCACTGCCTTCCCGCAGCCAATCGCGCAACTCACCAACCTCAAATCACTAAACCTTGGTTTAAACGATGGCAGCTCCATCCCAAGCGCCATTGGCAGCCTCACAAAACTCGAGTATCTAAACCTCGAAGGCAACTTCTTCAACAAACTCGATAGAAAAATAAAAACACTGCCCACAGAAATCTGCCAACTCACAAACCTAAAAGTCTTTTTACTTAAAGATAATGTCATCGAACAACTGCCCCCCTGCATCAGCTCCCTCACCCAACTCCAAAAGCTCGACCTCCGCGACAACCTCATCACCTCCCTCCCCGCCTCCTTCACCCAACTCAAAAACCTAAAATGGTTAGACCTCAAGGCAAACGATTTCACCGCCCTGCCTGACGGTTTCCAAAACCTCACCGCCCTCCAAGAGCTAAACCTATCCATGAACCTCAAACTCAATTTCGAGGCAGAGCAAACCAAACTCACCGCACTTACTCAATTACAATTCTTAGACCTCAGCTACAACAACATCACCACACAGCAAATCCAACCCCTCCGCACCTCCCTCCCAAACTGCAAAGTCGTAAACTGGGATTACAGCAAAAGAACCTTACCGCAACCTACGCGACAAAGAAATGAGAAGTAATATCAGATTACTTTTTCATTCAAATCTTTGATGTAAGCCCCTTTCTCATTTACATCCCAATATTTAATTCTCATTTTTGCGCAATCTTTCTTCCAGTAATCAATTTTCCATTTCTTGTTAGAAGAATCAAAAATCGCTTCGTCAAATTCAATCAGCTTTTTCAAATTTTGCAAATACACTTTGGGACTGTGTGATAAAATCAGCAAATCAACTTTCAGTTTTTTATCCAAGACAAATTCTGTTTTCTCTAAAGCAGAATCGACTACTAAAACTCTCTTGCCTTCGAACTGTATTAGCTTGCCAATTGCTAATTGTTTACTGCTAACTTTTTCTTCGCGCTTAACTCCGCAATCCCACCAATGATGTTTTACGTGAAACATCATCGCACTTTGGTCCTGCAATAGCTTTTCATCAAAAGCTGTCAATGCTTTTTTGCCATCAATAAACGCGATGGCACTTTGCTTAGTTGTACAGTAAACAACAATTTTCTTTTGCTGTGCTTTTGTAATTCGTTCGTAAGAATAAAATGAACACAATCCGAATACAATAAACAACGAGGCGATTAAAACTTTTGTTCTCCTTTCTTCGGTTAACCAGCATAACAGAAAAATTAATATATACAGCAAAACCATTTCAAACATAGTGATGCTAATGCCTTGTATAAGTGCGAAGGGAATAGAATCAATCCAAAAAATAAATTTGTTGAGTAGCCATAACAAATGACTAAAGCACCAGCCAATTTTATCGTTCAATAAAGAAACTTCACCTAAGGCACACATTGCTGTGCCTATAAATAGAATTAAGTTGCTCACAGGTATCACTACTAAATTTGAAAGCAAAAATAAATTTGGAAACTGATGAAAGTAGAATAGGCTTAATGGACAAGTAGCAACTTGCGCGGCAATTGAAACGGCAATTATCTGCCAACCTAAATCAAAAATTTTTAGAAAGCCCCAGTACAAATCGTAGCGCAAAAAGTAAAGCGGCTTTAAAAACCATTTGTACTTTTTAAACTCGGGCTCTTTTGGTATTCCTATAACCCACCAAGCGGAAATTTTTGGCTGGATATAAATGATGCCGATTACTGCCAAGTAACTTAGCCTAAACCCAACTTCAGTTATAATAAACGGATTGAACAACATCAACAGCAATGCGCTTGCAAAAATGATGTTGTATGTATTTACATTCTTTGTCAGCACTTTCCCGAACTGAATCATAGAAAACATCATTGCAGAGCGCAACACCGAAGGACTTAAACCGGTTAGGCAGGCATAAAACCAAATGAAAGCAATAATGACAACCGCCTTTGCTATTTGATATTTTCTGCCCCGTTTATCCATAAAGCCGAATAGAAAATTCAGCATAAGAAACATAATGCCAACATGCAGCCCGCTTACACTCAATACATGTAACGCACCGGAGCTTGCATAGGCGCGAGTAATATCACCATTCATATAATCGTTATAACCAAGCATAATGGCAGCAGCAACAGCTAAGTCATTTTTATCTATTACATATTTGAGAATAATAGAAAGGAAATACTCTCGAATACGATAAACCTTCGCCATAAAAACATTTCCCTGATTGATAGCTACCAATTCCCAATCACCCGTCTTTAAAAAAGTTCGATGATAGATATTGTGAAAACTCTGATACAGTTTAAAACTGAACTCTTCAGGGTTTTTCGGCTTATCAAATTCTTCAATTTTAGAATTGAAAACAATTACATCACCATAATTCAAATCTTGGCTGTTACTATCGCGTAACACATTTATTAAAATATTACCGGTAGTTTTTATTGTAGTGTTTTTGCTTTTCACTTCTTCCACTTTGGCAACTACAGTTACAATTTTTGCTTTCTCTAAAGGGGGTTTTATAATTCGGGCAACAACAAAAGTTTCGTTACCTACATAATTCTGAAAGTGAGTTTTGAAATTCTTATCCGCATAAAACCAAGTAAGCGAATAGCCGAACGCAATAACAAAAACTGACAAGGCAATTCCGTTTACTGCTCGCAGCTTATAAACCCAAGTAATATTTTGCAGAAGACTAATGCCAATAACCGTTATGAACGAAACGCCTAATAAAATTAAGACAGGCAATAAAACCTGCAGCGATAGTTGCAGATAATCAAACCCAATTTCTAAGCTAATGCCTATAATTAAGGCAAGCACTATGCGCAGCATTGGTATTTGGCTCCAAAAATTTCTCATTGATATTTCAAATTGCTTTCTAAATTTAATACAAAGTTTTATTTCTCATGCTTTCTAACATCAACCATTACGACCTTATCTTTTTAGATATTGAAACTGTGCCGCAGTTTTCATCGCACGAGCAATTGAGCGATGCCATGAAAGAACTATGGGCAGCCAAACACTCTTTCTTAAAAACCGAAAATGAAACTTCGGAAGAGGGCTATTTAAAACGCGCTGGCGTTTATGCCGAGTTTGCAAAAATTATTTGCATCAGCATTGGCTATTTTAGAACAGATAAAGAAACTAAGCAAAGAACGTTCCGCCTAAAATCGTTTTCTGGCGATGATGAAAAAGTGTTGCTCGAAGAGTTCACGCAACTCATCAACAAAAATTTTGATTCACAACGATTTCATTTTTGCGGACATAACGTACGGGAGTTTGATATTCCATTTATCTGCCGAAGGATGCTCATCAATCAATTGAACTTTCCTGATTTACTGGATGTATCTGGCAAACGCCCTTGGGAAATGTTTGATGTAGACACACTTCAACTTTGGAAATTTGGCGACTATAAACATTACACTTCGCTAAAGTTGCTTTCAGAAGTTCTCAGCATTCCAACTTCTAAAACTGATATTGAAGGAAAAGATGTTTGTCGCGTTTATTGGCAAGAAAAAGGATTGGAACGAATAATTGATTATTGCCAAAAAGATGTGGTGGCCGTTGCTCGTCTATTACTGCGCTTTAAAGGTGATACGCAACCCATAAATGATGACGATGTAATTTTTGTAAAATAAGTTTCATGCTGTCGCTAGTTAAAGAATATGCTGCTGATTTGTTCGATTTGTTTTACCCGAACATTTGCTTGGCTTGCTCTCAAAAATTACTGAAAAGCGAAATCGCCATTTGTTTTCGCTGCCAATCTGGTTTGCCACAAACCGAACATTGGCTAAATGTCGACAATAAATTAATGAATCGTTTTCGAGGCCGTGTTGAGTTGCAAAGTGCTGCGGCACTCTTTCATTTCAGAAAAGATGGGCCGGTGCAACATTTACTACATCAATTAAAATACCGCAATCAAAAAGAGATTGGTGAGTTGATTGGAAAAATGTTTGGCGCAAAGCTGAAAGAAGAAAATTCCATCATTAAAAACATTGACCTAATTGTGCCGGTACCTTTGCATTGGAAGAAATTAAAACTGCGCGGCTACAATCAATGCGACCCGTTTGCTCAAGGATTATCTGAAGCTATAAATGTTCCGTGGTCGTCAACTGCGTTAGAAAGAACGCATGAAAATATTTCACAAACAAAAAAGAAACGCTTCGACCGTTTCGGAAATGTGGCTGAAATTTTTTCGGTAATTGATAAGGAACAATTAAAAGACAAACACATTCTTTTAGTGGATGATGTAGTAACCACCGGTGCTACTGCCGAGGCATGTTTGCAAACAATTCTTAAAACATCTGGCACTAAAGCGAGTTTCGCATCTATAGCCGCTGCATCACGATAGCAGACACTTCTATTTTCATTGTTGATTACCGGCTTTTTAATATCATTGCCTTGTAACATATTCGTGCGCATTCTTGTAAAACATGTTGAACCGAAGAACTATTGATTTTGCCGCTGTGAAAACCTACCTACCTAAAACTTGGGTGTTATTGGCCTTGTTGCTACTTACAGCATCGGGCAATTCTGCTTTTGCCGTAGGAGAATCCGCCACCGCAACTGCATTTACAGAAAACTGCACAGAAGAAGTTCGCCAACTTACCTTAGAAGAAATTTTCTCACTCCGCGTACGCGAGCAAATCGATTCGTTTTACCAAAAGCGTGTAAAAAACGACCACTTTAACGGCTGCGTAATGGTAGCTAAAGATGGCAAGCCCATTTATTCCGCAGCCTTCGGTTACGGCAACCTTACGTTTAAAGACACATTAAGCATTCAATCCTCCATTCAATTAGCCAGCGTTTCTAAAACCTTTACCAGTTCCGCCATTCTACTTTTAGCAGAACAAGGTTTCTTATCCTTAGATGATTCCGTTCAAAAATTCTTTCCAAGTTTTCCGTATTCAGGAATTACTATTCGTCTCTTACTAAGCCACCGCACCGGCTTACCCGATTATACATATTGGGATAAAAGCATTACCGGAATAAGTTCCTATCTAACCAACGATGGTTTAATGAACGTGCTGACTACAAAAAAGCCGCAAGTGCGCTGCAAGCCCGACCACATGTTTATTTACTGCAACACCAACTACGCGGTGCTGGCAAGCATTATTGAAAACGTAACAGGCTGGACATACAAAAAATTCATGCACGATATTATTTTCTCTCCGCTTGGTATGAGCAATACTTATGTATTCTCTCCAGAAGATGGAAATTGCTGCACCATCAGCTACGATTCTAAAGGAAGAGTTTGGAAAGATTGTCCGGCTGATGGAGTGGTTGGCGATAAAGGAATTTATTCTTCGGTAGAAGATATGTTGAAGTGGGATAATGCTTTGCGCACCGGTTTAGTATTGAACGAAGAAAGTTTGAACGAAGCCTACAAGCCGCGCAGTTTAGATCGTTACAGTTTTGCAAAAGACAGAACCCGCAACTACGGCTACGGTTGGCGAATGACCAAGCAAGCAGATAAAAGTTATATCATTTATCACAATGGCTTTTGGCATGGCAGCAACAATGTTTTTGCGCGCGATTTGAATAACGGCTTTACCATAATTGTTCTTGGCAATAAATCTAACAACGCTAATTATTGGACACAGCCGGTGTGGAATGCATTAGGCTTGATGAAAAATTTAGAAAACGTTGCCGAAACAGAAGTGCAATAATTACTAATTGCCACTGCGTTTACTCTCTCCGAAATCAATTTCTTTTATTTTGCCCGCGTGAAAAAAGCGGGAGTTCTTTTAGCGATAGTTGTGTTTGCTGTAATCGCTGGCTACTTCTATAAGCAAAAAAAAACACTTTACCACTCACCGCCTATTGCTATTGCTGTTGATACTTCTAACACAGAAAACAGAGAAGTCTATTTTTCGCTCGATACTTTCTTCACCAACAGAAGTTTGAAAAACGGTTTTAGTGGCAGTGTTTTGGTTTCGATAAAAGGCAAACCGGTTTACGAAAAATGTTTTGGCTATTGCGATTACCGCAATAAGGATTTACTGACCGATACCAATTCATTTCAGTTAGCCTCTGTTTCAAAAACACTAACAGCTACTGCCGCGCTTTGGTGCATTGAGCACAATTTATTTTCGCTTAACGATTCGCTCACCAAGTTTTTCCCTCAACTTCCCTACAATGGCATTTGTATAAAAGATTTGCTCACGCATCGTTCTGGCTTGCCCAACTATCTTTATTTCTGCTCAGGCAAATGCAACAAAGGAGAATACCTGACCAACGAAAAGGTTATTGCATTTATGGCTAAAGAAAAGCC
>CAMBIM010000048.1 GCA_945867505.1 Chitinophaga pinensis | reverse complement strand
CCCCCTGCCCCCTACAAAGGGGGATTAGTGAGTCGTTCCTTTTACCAATACACCCTGTAAACAGGATGGCGTTATTTGTCCTCCGCTGGCGGAGGTGCCCTGAGGGCGGAGGTGGTAGTAGGAAATAAGAGAATCTTCCGAACAGTTGTTGGTCAGGCGACCAATAACAGCTAGGCTTTAGAAAGTTTTTACCCCTTACAAAATAAATTGCCCCTTTAGCACTTGTATTACCAAAATTTCGAACCACCTTTGCGCCTTAAATATTAAAACCGGAAATAAATGGCAATAAAAATTACCGATGTATGTATTAACTGCGGTGCTTGCGAGCCCGAATGCCCCAATGGAGCTATTTACCCTAATGGCGATAGCTGGAAAATAGCGGATAAAACAGGAGTAACTGGCGCCTACACTTTAATGGATGGCAAAACTATTGACGGCAGCACTTCGCAGCCTCCTTTTTCTGACGATTACTTTTACATAGTTACCGATAAATGCACCGAGTGTAAGGGCTTTCATGATGAGCCGCAATGCGCTGCCGTGTGCCCGGTAGATTGCTGCATAGCCGATGAACTGCATGTAGAAACCGAAGAGGCGCTATTGGCTAAAAAGGCAAAGTTGCATTTAGCCTAAACCTGCTTCTTTTAGAAATGTTGAATACTAATGAGTTATGAAAAAAATATAGACCCATCTAATGTCCTCTCCTTCGGAGAGGATTTGGGAGAGGTTAAACCAAGCCGCATTACCGAAACCAAACAAATTGAAAGCCTGGTGATACGCTTTTCGGGCGATTCGGGAGATGGTATGCAGCTAACCGGTATGCAGTTTACCGATACCACAGCCCTGCTAGGTCAAGACCTTTCTACCTTTCCTGAATTTCCGGCAGAAATTCGTGCCCCTGCGGGAACCCTAGCCGGTGTATCGGGCTTTCAGGTTCACTTTGGAAGTAAAGAAATTTTTACGCCCGGTGATATGTATGATGTGCTGGTAGCTATGAATGCTGCCGCGCTTAAAAATGATTTAAAACGTTTAAAACGCCACGGTGTAGTTATAGTAAACGTAGCAGGTTTCGATTCTAAAAATCTGAAGCTTGCCGGCTACCCCGAAGGCTCGGTAAGCCCGCTGGAAGATAATACGCTTGACGGTTACACCGTTTACAAAATAGATGTAACCAAGCATACCAAAGACGCTTTGAAAGAATCGAAGTTGAGTATGAAGGAGATTGAACGCTGCAAAAATATGTTTGTGTTGGGCGTTCTGTTTTGGATGTTTGATAAAAGCATGGAGTTTACGCTCCAGTTTTTGGAAGAGAAGTTTGGCAAGAACCCCGAAATTTTAGAAGCCAACATAACCGCCCTAAAAAGCGGTTGGAACTATGGTGACCATACCGAAATTTTTACCACCCGCTACCAAACCGCACCCGCAAAATTACCTGCTGGTGTTTACCGCAATATTTCGGGCAATCAAGCATTGGCCATTGGGGTAATTGCCGCTGCCGAAAAAGCGGGCTTGCAAATTTTTTTGGGCTCCTATCCTATTACTCCGGCATCCGATATTTTGCACGAGCTTTCTAAATACAAAGCCAACGGCATAAAAACTTTTCAGGCAGAAGATGAAATAGCCGCCATCTGTTCAGCTATTGGCGCGGCTTATACCGGTTCGTTGGGGGTAACTTCTACTTCCGGTCCCGGTTTGGCTTTAAAAAGCGAAGCCATGAGTTTAGCCATGATGCTGGAATTGCCTTTGCTGATTTGCGATATTCAGCGCGGTGGACCTTCTACGGGTTTGCCCACCAAAACCGAGCAGAGCGATTTGCTGTTTGCTATGCACGGTCGCCATGGCGAGGCACCGCTGCCTATTATTGCTGCCGCCACGCCTTCCGATTGTTTTGATGCGGTATACGAAGCTATTACTATTTCTATTGAGCACATGGTGCCGGTAATCTTTTTGAGCGATGGCTACATAGCCAATGGTTCAGAGCCGTGGAGATTCCCCACAGAAGACAATCTGAAACCGATTAATGTAAAATTCTTAACCGAGAATAATAACCCGGGCGGCAAGTTACTTCCATACAAAAGAGATAATCGCGGTGTGCGCCCTTGGATAAAACCGGGAACTAAAGGTTTAGAACACCGCATTGGTGGTTTAGAAAAGCAAAACGAAACCGGAAATGTTTCGTACGATTCTACTAACCATGAATTAATGGTAAAACTGCGTGCCGAAAAAGTAGCAAAGATTGCCGAACGTATTCCTTTACTAAAACCCGATAGTGGTGAAGAAAAGGGAAAAGTATTAGTGCTTGGCTGGGGTTCTACTTACGGAGCAATTAAAACCGTAATGAATGAGTTGCATGCCGAAGGCTATAAAGATGTATCGCACGTACATCTTCGCCACATGAACCCCTTCCCTAAAAACTTAGGCAATTTGTTGAATGGCTTCGATAAGGTTTTAATACCGGAAATGAACACCGGGCAACTTTTACAATTGATACGCGCCAAGTATCTGGTGCCGGCCATTGGTTATAGTAAAGTGCAGGGTTTACCGTTTGATACCGATGAGATTAAAGCAAAGGTTTTAGAAATTTATAATTCATAAAACATGGAAACAACATTAGAGCCAACCGCACCGGTTAAGCTAACCGCCAAAGATTTTACCAGCGACCAAGAGGTAAAGTGGTGCCCCGGCTGTGGCGATTACTCTATATTAAAACAGGTGCAAACCGTGCTGCCCAACTTTGTTACCGAAAAAGAAAAAGTAGTTTTTGTTTCAGGCATAGGTTGCTCTTCGCGCTTTCCGTATTACATGGACACTTACGGTATGCACAGCATCCACGGTCGCGCTACGGCAATTGCAACAGGTGTTAAAGCAGCAAACCCTGAACTAAACGTTTGGGTAATTGGTGGCGATGGCGATTTGCTTTCTATTGGCGGCAACCACTTCATACACATGCTGCGCAGAAATCCGGATATTAAATTGATGTTGTTTAACAACGAAATTTATGGATTGACCAAAGGACAATATTCTCCTACTTCACCCAAAGGAACGGTAGCTAAGAGTACGCCAGCGGGTTCAGTAGATGAGCCGTTTAATCCTGCAGAGTTAGCCTTGGGTGCCAAGTCAAGTTTTTTTGCCCGCACGCTGGACCGCGACCCTAAACACATGCAAGCCATGATTACCCGCGCAAACGGACACAAAGGAACAGCACTGTTAGAAATTTATCAAAACTGCCCCGTGTTTAACGATGGTGCGTTCTTCATTTTTACCGAAAAGGACACCAAGAAAGAAGAGGCACTTTATCTAGAGCAAGGCAAGCCCCTTATTTTTGGCGCTGGCGATAGCAAAGGAATTAAGCTGGATGGCTTTAATCCCGTAGTGGTTGACTTAACCACCGGTGCATCTAAAGACGATTTATGGATTCACGATGAAGCGGATAAAAACAAAGCCTTCATACTTGCCGGCTTTGCCGATAATACAGAAACACATTTGCCTCGACCGTTTGGTGTTTATTACCAAACCAACCGTTCTTGCATTGAGGATGATATGGCGGCACAAATTGAAGCAGCAAAAACAAAAAAAGGCAAAATACCTTTGAACAGAATTTTGAGTGGCGAAAAAACCTGGGCGATAGTGTGATAAGCAGGATTAGGCAAAAAGTAAATGTCCCGTTTCGGTTAAACCAAAACGGGACATTTTATTAGTTAAGTTCTGAACTTTGTTGCTCTTTGTAAAGTTTTCTGGCACCATAAACTAAACCGGTACCTAACAAAAGTAAAACAGCCCCATCAATAGGAACACCCGCCTGTGGTGCAGGTGGCGGTGGTGGTGGCGGAGGTCCGCCTTGCGAATACACAAAAACCACTGCAATAAGCATGAGTATTGTGCATACCGTTTTTTGTAAAAATTTTTGTTTCATAGTTATTTATAACTGGGTTGGCAAAAGTATTATTCATTTACTTATAAAGAAGTAAGTATAGCAATAATTTGAGCGTATTGCAATTATTTAATCAGATATTTAGCTCCTGTTGAGGATCCCATAACAGTTTCTTAAAATCAACTACGGTATCCTCTTTCACTTGTATTCCTTCTTTTTCTAAAAGCTTTTGCATAAGGCTTGGGGGTGCAAAATGATGCTTGCCGGTAAGCATCCCGTTTCGGTTTACTACGCGGTGGGCAGGAACAGGAGGCACTTGCTCATGCGCATTATTCATAGCATACCCTACCATGCGCGATGACCTGCCGGTACCTAAATACTTTGCAATTGCCCCATAATTGGTAACTCTTCCCTTTGGAATTAAACGCGCTACTTCGTACACGTTATCGAAAAAGGAATATTCGGTTGCTGGTTTGTTGTTACGCGCTATGGGTTGAGCAGCCGGCTTCTTCTTTTTGGCTATGGTCTTCTTTTTCTTCATAATCGGAACCTAATATAATTGATAGTGCGCCCAATAGCAAGGTGCTTCTTTTCATAATAGGTTTGAATATTCAGTTCTTCGTATACTAAAGGAGCTGAGTAAATATCCTCGCGGCAGTAAATAATTTCCGGGCTAAACTCTTCCGCCATTTCTTTGGTAAAGAGGTGTAGCGGCAAATCATCGGTTTTAAAATGCAGAATGGCTTCGGGTTTCGAGATAGATTTGTAGCGTTCTAAGAAAGATTTGGCACTCAACCTGCGTTTGGCATCCCGCAATTTCGGAAACGGGTCGGGGAAGGTAATCCAAACTTCGTCCACTTCGTTTTCTGCAAAAAAATTCGTGATATTCTCAATTTTCAAACGCAGAAAAACAACATTGTTCAACTTTTCATCAATGGCAGTTTTGGCTCCGGTAAAAAGGCGCGCGCCTTTGGAGTCTACACCAATAAAATTTTTGTTCGGGTACTTTTTTGCCAGGGCAATAGCATAATCGCCTTTGCCGCAAGCCAGCTCCAGCACCACCGGATTATCGTTTTTAAAAATATCGCTGCGCCATTTCCCTTTTGGGTTTAATTCTTCGCCTTCGCTGTTTACTAAAAACTGCTTAGTAAAATGCGGGTTTTGAAACACATTCGGAAAAGTATCTATACTTCTAATCTTAAACATTTTGGCTTTGCCCATACAGGTCGCGAAAATATTTTTTCTTAACGAAACCAATTGAAGCAACGGAAACACATTTAAAACCGTTCTTTGTATAGCCTAACTTTTATATTATGAAAAATCTCTTTGCTTTTCTGTTTCTTATTTCTGCTTTCGTTACATCGGCTCAAATTCCTAACAGCAGTTTTGAACTGTGGGATAACCAACCGCGATTGCAGCTATGGGCAACCAATAGCTACCCACTTACACTACCACCGTATAATCCATACGTTGTGGTGAAAGATACCGACCATTACTCCGGTAGCTTTTCTGCCAACTTGATTGGCAACGGAGTGTTTCATTCGTATGCAAAAACCACTTTTGCTATTGCACAGCATCCTGCTTCGCTTTCCTTGCATTACAAAATAAATTTTCCGCCTTGTGTAAATGACCAAGGTAATTTTGAAAAAGATACCGTTTCGATACTGGTAGAAATTCTGAATAACACCGCAGTAGTGGATTCCGGTTACTGGAGTTATAACGGCAACAATAATCTAACGTGGAGTCAATTGATAATTCCCGTTAGTAAGAACAGTTCTGTTTTCGATTCGTGCCGAATTACCATTGCCGGTGGTAAAGTTTATGGTGGTTGTGGGTTTGCAGCAGCGGCTACAGAGTTTAAGGTAGATGCGCTTGAACTGAACAACGCTACGTGCTCAACTATAGGGGTAGTGCGCGATGGTGTTGAAAGCGGCTGTCTTTTAATTGACACCGGTACCGGAAGTTGGCTACTTCCCTGCAACGTTGGGCTTGGCTTTTTAGGATTTAGTGCGGGCGACACTATTCGCTTTTCATACATAGCCAATCCTGGCTGTATTACTACTTGCCAGCAGGGAGCCACGGTTGACCTTACTTGTGTTGACACCAGCAATATTCAACCGCTTTGCAATCTTTCGGTTTCGTTGCAAAAACAAAATCCTACTTCTTATGTAGCTAACAACGGTTGGCTAAAAGCAACCGTAACCGGTGGCACTTCGCCTTTTACTTTTAGTTGGAATCCAAACATTGGCAGTACTGATTCTATTGCCAATTTAGGCAATGGCATTTATTGTGTAACGGTAGGAGATGCCAACAACTGCACGGCTACTAGTTGCGATTCGCTTGCCGGTGCGCATGTGTGTATAGATTCTGCCTTGCTGTGTTCTCCGCAAGGTTTGTGTTGCGATGCACCACTGTTTGACCCGGTTTGTGGCTGCGATAGTATTACTTATACCAATGGCTGTATAGCTACTTACTTTGGTGGGGTTACCAGCTTTTATCCAGGAATTTGCATAACTACGGGCATCCAAAATATTTCTATTGCCACCGGCATTTCCATTTCACCGGTACCGGCAAAAGAAAGTTTGAATCTGAAATATGAATTAAGACGGTCTGGCAATGCCGAAATACGAATAACCAACGCGCTTGGGCAAATGATAAAAATATTTACGCTTGGTTTTGAAACTTCAGGCATCTATCAAAAACAAATACCACTTGTCAATTTTACAGCAGGCGTTTACTGGATAGAAGTAAAAACCGAAATGGAAAGAAAAATAAAAGTGTTTGTAGTAGAGTAATGAAGTTTAGTTTACTCCGTATTTCTTGCTGAATTTTTGATTCAACTCTTTTTGCTTGTTGTTTAAATCAATTTGACGACCGCTGATAAAAGCGTATTGCACGTCAGATGTTTTCATATCCAGCACATCACCGGTAGAAACAATCAATGAGGCATCTTTGCCTTTTTCAAGCGAACCTATTTGCGCATCTACCCCCAAAATTTTTGCTGCATTCAAGGTAATAGCTGCCAATGCTTCTTCTTTACTTAAACCATAAGCCACCGCAGTGCCGGCATTAAAAGGAAGATTACGTTCCTGCCAAAACCCACCCGGAATACTCAATGCAAACAACACCCCTGCTTTTTGCAAAACAGCAGGGGTTTTAAAAGGCTGGTCAACATCGGCATCATCACTGCCCGGAAGTTCGTGGGTTTTACCCAAAATAATAGCTATGTTTTTCTTCCCCAGTTCATCGGCAATCATCCAGCTTTCTTCGCCTCCGCTAACCACCAAGCGCAAACTAAATTCTTCGGCAAAGGCAATAGCGTGTTGCATTTCTTTTACTCGGTCAACATTGATGTAAAGCGTTTTGGTTTTAGTAAACAAATCCTTCATGGCTTCAAAACGCAGATTGGTTTTGATGTGTAATCCGGCATCCGCATAGCTCTTTGCATCGCGGAAATAATCTTTAATGGCGTTCACCTGTTTGTCATAATCTTTATTGGTAGTAGCAGGTGCAGGCTCTGCCCACCAGCCGCCACGGCTTTGCATATTGGGCCAGTTCAACCAAACGCCATCTTCTTTTATTAAAGCATCTTCCCAGTTCCATGCATCTAATTGAACAACCGCTGATGTGCCGGAAATAGTGCCATACAAGGGAACGCTTTGCGCAAATAAAACACCGTTGCTACGCACGGTTGGAGTAACACGGCTATCGGTATTGTAAGCAATAATGGCGCGGGCATCGGGATTGTAATTTCCCACCTCGGCATAATCGTTTGTAGCGCGTACGGCTTCAATTTCATCTATACCTACTTTAGTATTAGCGGCAATAATGCCCGGATAAATGTGCTTGCCGGTGCAGTCAATTACCTTACCCGTCTCATCGGTTTTGAAAGAAGGGTTTTCTTCCACCAAAATGATTTTGCCGTTATCAAAGGCAATGGTGGCATTGTTCAACACCTTCCCATTACCGGTATGAATGGTAGCGTGTGTAAGGTAAATGCTCTTGGTTTGTTTTGCTGCCGGTGCAGGAACATCGCTTTGAGCTGACAAAGTCAGAGAAAAACCAAGGCAGGCGGCTAAAAAAATTCTATTCATAGTTTTCTTATTTCTGATTAATGATTGTGTTCTTCATCTCCTCCACACGAATACTCTCTGCGAGTTTTAGGCGATGGCTCTTGTGTGGCACCTCCGCCTTTTTTATCATCCAGCATTTTTTGAATTAAGCGCGCGCGCTCCTTGCGTATTTCTTCGCGCTTCAAAGCATCCTTCTCCACATCAAAGAATAGAATTCCGTCAACAAAAGTTCTTTCTGCTTTGGCATAAACAGAAAGCGGGTTATCGCTCCACACTACCACATCCGCATCTTTTCCTGTTTTAATAGAACCTGTGCGGCTATCTATGTGCAACATTTTTGCAGGATTGAGGGTAACCATTTTCCATGCTTCGGTTTCACTTAGCCCACCATATTTAACCCCCTTCGCAGCTTCCTGATTTAACCTGCGCGCCATTTCTGCGTCATCAGAATTTATTGCGGTGTTAATGCCTACCTTGGTAAGAATTGCAGCGTTGTAAGGAATGGCATCAATTACTTCATACTTATAAGCCCACCAGTCGGCAAAGGTAGAAGCGTTTACTCCGTGTGCTTTCATTTTGTCGGCTACTTTATAACCTTCTAAAATATGCGTAAACGTATTCACTTTAAAGTTGAACGAATCCGCTACGTGCATCAGCATATTTATTTCGCTTTGCACATAACTATGGCAGGTAATAAAACGTTTCTTATTCAGAATTTCCGAAAGAGCATCCAGCTCAATATCTCTGCGAGGAGAAACGCCTTTTACTTTTGCAGCGCTATACGCACCCCATTGTTTCTGATATTCTTTCGCCTTAGTAAAATAGTTATAGTAAGTCTGCTCAACACCCATGCGCGTTTGCGGATAGCGAACTCTTGAATGGTCGCCCCAGTTGGTTTGCTTAACGTTTTCGCCCAAGGCGAATTTGATGAAGCCATCAGCTCCCTCTACCTTCATTTTTTCGGGCGTATATCCCCAACGGAATTTCACCATGGCACTTTGTCCGCCAATAGGATTTGCCGAGCCGTGCAACAATTGCGCAGCCGTAACGCCACCGGCAAGCTGACGGTAAATATTAATGTCATCGCAACTTACCACATCGCCTATACGCACTTCTGCACTGCTGGCTTCTGTGCCTTCATTCACTCCTTCCTGTATAGCAATGTGATTATGTTCATCAATAATTCCGGCAGTAACAAATTTGTTGGTAGCATCGATGGTTTTGCAATCTGCACAAGCTAAACTTTTTCCAACAGCAGAAATTTTCCCCGAGCGAATAACAACATCAGTATTTGTAAGAACACCATCAGCTTCATTCGTCCAAACTGTTCCGTTCTTGATTAAAAAATTCTCTTGCGTGGGAACTTGCTCATTGCCATAAGCCATAAAAGGGAAAGTTATTTTACCCAAGTTCTTGGTTACATCAATCGTATCTTTCTTTGGCTTAGAAGTATCCGCATCGGCACCTTTGGTTTGAGTGGCATCCCAGCTAACCCAACTGCCATCGGCATACTGACCTTTGCCAGACCAAGAGTTGGTCGCATAATCAATAGTTCCGGTCAGTCGAATTTTTTCTGTTGCTTTTTTATCTGTAGAAAATGAAAGCGAAATGTCCTTGTCTTTATAGGAAACGTTTGCATCAAGTTTCGCACTATCGCTTAAAATAATTTGTGCTTTTGGCGAAGTGGCTTCAGCACTCACCTTGAGTTTGTATTTTGCAGTAGAAGGTGAATTGACAAAAATGTTCAGCGCATATTCTCCGCGAATATCCTTTGCGTCAAATGCTTTTATCTCGTAGCGTTTCCCTTGAATCCAGTTTTCGTTTATCTCACATTTTTCATCGAAGAGAGATTTAGATGTAATGAAGAAGTTTGCCAGCTTACCTGTTTCGAGTGAGCCAACTTTGTCGTAAACATTAATAAACGAAGCAGGGTTATAAGTAAGCGACTTTAGCGCAACTGTAGAATCTAAACCATACTTCACCGCCTTGCGGAGGTTAGCCAGGAAATCATCTTTCTTTTCTAAGTCGGAAGTGGTCAGTGAAAAATCAACACCTGCTTTTGCCAACGCTGCGCAATTAGTTGGTGCAAGTTCCCAATTTTTCATGTCCTCCAATGAAACCCAATTGGCTTTGTAAGGGTCTTCTACATCAAATGCTTTAGGAAAATTAAGTGTGGTAATCAGCTTTGCTTTTGCGTTCTTAATTTCTTCTACCCGTTTGTATTCATCACCTTTTGTTTTGATGATGTATTGAACGTTGAACTCATCTCCTACTTTATCAGCCCGCAAAACTTTTTGCCAATCGCCACCGGCATCAAAAATATGCGTAACGGTTTGTTGCTTATTCCACTCTTCCAGATTGATGTTGAACTCTTTTTTATCCGTAGCCGTTTTATACCACTGCGCATCATAATAGGTTTGGCGAAGCAAGGCGATTGAACCCATTAAAGATGAAGGATAGTCTTGTGTTGAACTTCCTTTGTTGAATGAATAGTTAGCGGCAGCATCCGGCTTTATCAATACAAAATTTTCTTTGTCGTTATTAAGCGTAACCACTGCACCGGTACCGCGGGCAATACCGTCTTTCTTATTGGTAAGCACAGTGCCGAAACCAATTTTGCGGAGTTCATCTGCTTTGCTATCGTTCACAATAAAAATCCTATCGGCATGAAAATCGGTGTGTATTGCTTGGTTCCATCCAAACGCACCCTTAATGTTCGATTCCATTTGCGGGTCTTCGTTCCATTTTGCTTTAGCTACATCCGGCATTCCGTAATCGGAAAAAATATCAATGAAAGACGGATAGATGAATTTGCCTTTAAGGTCGTGAATGATTGCGCCTTTGGGAATTGAGATATTCTTTCCTGCGTCTACTACATTGCCATCGCGAATAATGAGCGTGGCTGAATCAATTTTGGTGTTGTAGTTTTTCCAAATTGTAGCATTGGTAAAAGCATGAACGCCTTCGCGGTAATCATCGGGTCCATTGGTTTTAAAAGTGGTTTCCTGTGAGGACAGATACAAGACGATAGACAATAGACCGAAGACAAATGCAAGTTTGCGCATAAGAGAAATTTGAGGCGTGAAAATAAATAATTTGATAAGCCGACTACATTTGAGTTATGTATTATAAAATAACGGGCAAAGGCAAGGTGATTGTTCTTCTTCACGGCTTTATAGAAGAAGGCAGTATGTGGAACGAAATAGCGAAGTCACTTTCAAAAAAATATCGGGTAATTGTTCCGGATTTAGAAGGCTTTGGAAGCACCCCTTTTAGCGGCAAACCGCTGAGCATGGAAAAATATGCGAAAGATGTTTTTGAAATGCTGAAGAAGGAAAAGGCAAAGCAATGCATTATGCTTGGACATAGCATGGGCGGATACATTACTTTATATTTTGCTGAAAAATATCCTGAACTACTTACGGGTTTTGGTTTGGTTAACTCGCATTGTTTTGAAGATTCACCGGAGAAAAAACTAAACCGTAAAAAGGGAAATGAGTTTATTGCCAAACACGGCTCGCATATATTTGTAAAAGAACTTTACAACACCATCTTTCATGATGCTTTTAAAAAGAAAGAGCAAAAACTTATTGATGGTTTAATTAAGCAAGCCTCTAACTACACTCCAGAAGCCTTGATTGCTGCTAACACTGCCATGATGAAACGGAAAGGAAAAGAAGAAGTATTGAAAAATGCACAAGTGCCTGTGCTTTTAATTGGCGGCAAGCAAGACCCTGCTGCACCACTTGATTTGTTTCTGAAACAAGCATCATTGCCACCGATTACAGATTTCTATTTGTTCGATAAGACCAAACACATGAGCGTTTTTGAAAAGAAGAAAGAAACACTGTCGGCTATAGAAAATTTCGCGAAGAGCTACTCTTGATTCTTTTTATCGGATGTTGGTTTTATAGTTGATACCGCCTTAGGCTGTTGCGGTGTGGTGATTTTAAGCTGTTCAACATCTTTCTTTAAAGTAGAAGTTGGTTTCTGTAAAGAAGCGTTTGAAGTAATTGCCGGTCTTGCATGGCTGGGCGAATCTTTTTTATCAGAATCGGCTTGCTGGGCAAAAGCAACAACAAACATAAAAGAGCAAAACAGTATTGCTATTAGGTTTCTCACTATTCAAATTTTAGCGATAGTGAACAATCAAATTCATAACACCTGCAAGGGCAGAAGTAAAACCATCGCCACCAATAGTTACTGTTTCGCCAGTAGTTCCGCCATTTCTGCGTGAGCGGAAATCTACGATATGCGTACCTGCACCTAAAACAACCATTGCCATAATAGATTGATTGGCAAATGAATTGCCTCCCGCTGATGAGTTTACACAACTTATACGGGCAAATCCCCCATAATTAAACAACACGCCATCTGCATAAAAGGCAATATCTACAGTATTAACCACACCTGGTGCTACTGAAGTGTTTGCCATGCCAATAGAAGCAAAGCAATATACTTCAGCTGTTTGCCCTGCAGGTACTGTGATAGTTTGTGTCATATTAGGGTTTACAGTAAACACCCCCGAACTTACATTATTACGCGATGTAGTGTTAATTACATTATAATACTCTGTACGCGGTTCTAATACGGCTAAATCGCCATTAGCATCAACGCCCACATAGCGTGGATAAGAATTGGTAGGATAAGTGGCTACCGGATTAAACCCCGCTGCATTTCCAAAAGCATCTATACGAATAGTTGGCTGCTGAATATTGAAAGTAGGGTTGGTAACCCCGCCACCATAGGTTCCCGCAGCAGTTATATTGCTTTGGCGTATTTGACCTGAACCAAGTGTAGCACCGTTGTAAGTTCCACTGATATGTAGTTTTTGCAAAGGCACAGCAATACCTATTCCCACATTGCCATTAGCCAGTATGCGAGCCTTTTCGGTATTGTTGGTTCTGAAAACCAAATCAACGTTATCGGTAGTGCCTAAAAAATTGGTTGCTGGTGCTGTGCCCGAGTTACCGGTTGTTCTCCAAAACAAACCATTACCATCGTTGGGTGTCCACTGTGTGCCATTGTAAGTTAAAATCTGATTGGTTGCCGGTGCGGTAGCTGCTACGCCAACACCCTGCAAAGCAATAACAGTAGGGTTAGGATAAGTGCCTGATAAATCTCCACCTGCTGCACCTAAAGGTCCTGTTGCACCGGTAGAACCAGTTGCTCCGGTTACTCCTTGAATGCCTTGTAATCCAGTTGCCCCAGTATTTCCTTGTATTCCTGTATCGCCAGTTGCTCCGGTTACCCCTTGTATTCCCTGCGGGCCTGTAGCTCCGGTTGGTCCGGTGTTTCCCTGTATACCCTGCGCTCCTGTTGCTCCGGCACTAGCCGCAGCACCCGGTATACCTTGAGGACCTGTTGGTCCGGTCGGGCCTGTGGCACCGGTTGCCCCATCAATTCCGTTTGTGCCGGCAGGACCTATATTACCTGTTGCACCAATTGTGCCTTGCGGACCGATAGCTCCGGTATTACCCTGCGCACCGGTTACACCCGAAGCTTGACAAAGCGATTGCCAACCAGATAAAGTAGTGAAATAGTAAAAACAATTAGCGGTTAAATCAAAAACCAATAAACCATTGGCGGGCGAAGCTATAGAGGTACGCTCCAAAGTGGTCATGCGAGGCACTAATAGACCTTTGCCATTATCATTTAGTTCAAGCAATGCGCTTGCATCGGGATTGGGGGTGCCTATTCCTACATTGTTTTGTGCGGTGGCTTGTGTTAAGCCAACTACAATTAGTAGTAAAGCCAGTGTAAACCGTGTATTCATGTGTATCATCATTAAGGCCGAAAGATAAATTTTTTTTGTGCAACCATCTATAAATTTAAGATGCAAATAACCAAAGTAAGGATGTATGGCATGCATTAGCCGCTTTTTTATTTCTAATAACAGCCAACCTTTACAAGAAAAAGTGCGTTTAGTAATAGTTGCTTTTTATCTTTTCGGTTACATTCGTTGCCCTATTATTTTTGCCTGTGAAAAAACTAATCTACACAACACTACTCCTTCTGCTGTTCTTAGGCACGTATGCCACGCACATTGTAGGCGGCTTTGTTTCCTACTCGTATGTGTCGGGAACTACCTCTACCTATAATATAAGGCTAACGGTTTACCGCGACTGCAACTCGCTTACAGCATTTGACGGCTTGCCTAACCAAGATGGCACTACTGCAACCCCACACCTTTTTGTTTACGACAACAATGGTTTTTTGGTAGATGATATAATACTGCAAGCCCCCGATGTAAATACCATTGGGCCGCCAATAGATAACCCCTGTTTAGTTAACACCAGCGGTGTTTGTGTAGAAGAAGGCGTTTACAATGCCACAGTTGTTTTACCCAGTGCCAGCCAAGGCTACACACTAGCTTATGTTCGCTGCTGCCGAAATGGTTCTATTACCAACTTATTTTTACCGGGGGAGCAGGGTGGTACGTACTCAGCTTATGTTCCGCCTACTAATTCTTACCAGAACAACAGTCCGGTGTTTACCCGTTTTCCGCCTACGTTTATTTGCTTAAACGCGCCTTTAAAATTTGACCACTCGGCTACCGATGCCGATGGCGATGTATTGGTTTATTCACTTTGCGCACCGAAAGTAGGTGGTTCTTCAACCGACCCTTCGCCTACCAATCCACCAGGTCCGCCATTTAGCGAGGTAGATTGGGAAGCAGGTTATAGTGCTGCCAACCCACTCGGCAATAACTCGCTGGCTATTGATGCCAACACTGGTTTCTTAACCGGTACACCAAATGCACAAGGTCAATTTGTGGTGGGTATTTGTGTAAGCGAATACCGAAACGGAACTTTGATAGCTACTTACGTGCGCGATTTTCAGTTCAACGTTACGCAGTGCAATATTCCTATTGCCAGCATTCCAAGTTCCAGTATTAACCCGGTAAATGGCAATGGAATATATACCACTAATTGCAGCAACCTGCGTATAGATTTTCAAAACAACTCCTACAATCCTCCGCCTAACATTACGCCTTTAAACTACGAATGGGATTTTGGCGTACCGGGCATTACCTCCGATGTTTCTACGCAGCCCATTCCGTTTTACAATTACCCGGACACCGGTAGTTATTTGGTTCGTTTAATAGTAAGCAAAGGGCAGGGAACGCAAACCTGTGTAGATACCACTTACGCTTACGTTTATATTTATCCTATTCATAATACAGATTTTACCACCGCCAATGTATGCCAAGCTAATGCGGCCAGCTTTACCGACCAAAGTATTTCTACTGTTGGTACGCTGAACCAATGGAACTGGAATTTTGGTGATGGCAGTACTGCTACACAAGCTAATCCTACGCACCAATACACATCGCCCGGTACATATAACGTAACGCTTGTAGGCGGAAACAATTTGGGCTGTATAGATACCGCGCAACGCACTATTACCATTTACCCATCACCGGTGGCAAATTTTACTACCGGACCT
>CAMBIM010000047.1 GCA_945867505.1 Chitinophaga pinensis | reverse complement strand
GTCTTATGAAAGCAAAAGTTCTTCCATTGCTGCCCTTACTTTCTCTATATTAGGAAGCATAGCTTTTTCTAAGTTCTCGTTAAGTGGAATGGCTGGTGTGTTTACAGAACCCAGAATTTTAACCGGTGCATCTAAGTTTCTGAAACAGTTAGCAGATATTCTTCCGGCCAAGGCTTCAGCAAAAGAATGGGTAACAGTTTCTTCGGTAAGCACAAGAACTTTTCCATGCTTCTTTACAGATTCAAATATAGCTTCTTCGTCTAACGGGTTAAGTGTTCTTAAATCAACTACTTCTACTTGTTGGTCGAAATTTTTAGCTGCATTTATTGCCCAGTGAACGCCCATGCCGTACGTAATAACCGTAAGCGATTCGCCATTTTCAATTTTCTCTTCGCTGGCTTCTAAAGCAATTCGTGCCTTGCCGAGAGGAATAATATAATCCTCATCTGGTTCAATAGTTTTGGCAAGTTCAGTTCCTTTCACTTTGCTCCAGTAAAGCCCTTTGTGTTCAAACATTACCACTGGATTCGGGTCGTAAAAGGCTGCTTTCAAAAGTCCTTTCATATCCGCTGCGTTGCTTGGATAGCAAACCTTCACTCCTTTTATCTGCAAAACAAAACTTTCTACACTGGAAGAATGGTAAGGGCCACCACTGCCATAAGCACCAATAGGAATACGGATTAAAGTTTGCACCGGAAACTTTCCGTTGCTTAAATAACACGAGCGCGAAACCTCGGTAAACAATTGGTTCACTCCCGGAAAAATATAATCGGCAAACTGCACCTCTACAATTGGCTTACAACCTGCGGCACTCATGCCAACAGTTGAGCCAACAATGTATGCTTCCATTATGGGCGTATTGAAAACTCTCTTGTCGCCATACTTTTTTGCCAGCAAAGCTGCTTCACGAAAAACTCCGCCAAGTTCTCCGCCTACATCTTGCCCATACAACAATGCTTCAGGATGTTTCTTCAAAATTTCATCCACCGCATGTAATGCAGCATCAACCATAATAATAGATTCCGCACCACCAGGTGAGCGTTCGCCAAGTTCTTCGGTAACCGGAGTAGGCGCAAAAATATGTGTGGTTAAATCTTCGGCTGTAGGGAAAGGCTCAAGCACCGCACGTTCAAAATCTTCTGCTACCAATTGTTTTGCCTGCTCTTCTATTTCGTTCAACTCAAGTGCTGAACAAATTTTTTCGTAGAGCAAATACTTCTTCAACTTATTGTAAGGGTCGCGTAATGCATCGCTCTCCAAATTTTCTTTCGGGCGATACCATTCTTTTCTAACTCCGCTGGTATGATGGTTGAGCAAAGGAACTTTAGCATGAACCAAATAAGGCCCGCGATGGGTACGCACATAATTTACCACGCGGCTCATGGTTTCAAAACATTCTTCAAAATCAGTTCCGTCAATACTTTCTACTTTCAAGCCTTTAAAACCTTTGGCATACTCCGGTGCATCCTGTGCACGCACTTCGCTGCTATGCGCTGAAATATCCCATTCATTATCCTGCACCAAATAAATAATTGGATAGTTGTGTAGCACTGCCATTTGCAATGCTTCGCTCACTTCGCCTTCTGTAATTGCGCCATCGCCAAGCGAACAAATTACCAATGGTTCTTCTCCTTTCTTATAACCGGTTATTGCTTGCTGTTCTTTGTATTGTAAACCTTGTGCGGTACCGGTGGCTGGAATTACCTGCATACCGGTGGCAGAACTTTGATGAGGAATTTTTGGTAAGTCTTCGCGGTTTGAACTTGGGTGCGAATAATAAGTTCTTCCTGCGCTGAAGTAATCAGTCTTCTTTGCCAGCAATTGCAACATCAACTCGAATGGTGTAAATCCCATGCCCAGCAACATAGAGTCATCACGATAGTAAGGGAAAACAAAATCCTGTGGTTTTAGTTGAAACGCTGCCGCCAGTTGAATGGCTTCGTGTCCGCGACTGGTGGCGTGAACATATTTAGAACAAATATCTTTTCGCTCTTCATACAATTCTGTCATTGCCTTAGCGGTTGACATTAATTGAAAAGCGCGGAGTAAATTTTCTTTTGAGGGTTTCATGTGTAGCAAATAAATAAAAAGACCAAACTACTTCACTTCAAAATCAAAAACCTTTTCGCTTTCCAGGAAGCCTTCTAAACGGTCGCCAATTTTAACCGCGCCTACACCTGCTGGTGTTCCTGTAAAAATCAAATCGCCAGTTTGTAAAGTAAAGAACTGTGAAGCGTAAGCAATTATTTTTTCGAAAGAGAATAAGGTTTCGTTCGTATTCCCTTTCTGAACTTCTATTCCGTTTAAGTTCATAGAGAAGTTTATGCCGTTATCACCGTCAATGGTTGCTTTTCTAAACTCACCAATTACTGCGCTGTTGTCAAATGCCTTTGCGATTTCCCAAGGCAAGCCTTTTGTTTTTTGTTGGCTTTGTAAATCGCGGGCAGTGAAGTCAATACCTACAGTAACTTCATCAAAATACTTGCGGGCAAATTTCTCATCAATATACTTGCCCTGCTTGCATACTTTTAAAACCAGTTCGGTTTCGTAATGCAAATCTTTTGTCCATTCGGGATAATAGAATGGCTTGTTGTCTTTTAGTAAAGCGGTTTGTGGTTTTAAAAACACCACTGGCTTATCAGGAATTTCATTCTTTAACTCCTTAGCATGTTCGCTGTAGTTTCTTCCAATGCAGATTATTTTCATACTCTATTTATTGTATTTACTCATTGCCCTTTCAATACCTTCAAACATGAAACTGTTCACGCCTTCGCATGCAACTTTAATTCTTTCGTTTAAGGTTTTCATTTCTTCTATATTCCAGTTTCCTAACACATAATCTACCTGCTTTCCTTTGGCAAATTCGTTGCCTACACCAAAACGCAGACGCGGATAATTGTTGTTGCCAAGTGTAAGGTCAATATCTTTTAACCCATTATGTCCGCCATCACTACCTTTTTGGCGAATGCGGATGGAACCAAATGGAAGTGCCAAATCATCTAATACTACTAAAACATTTTGTTGAGGAATTTTCAATTCGTTCATCCAATACCGAACTGCTTTGCCAGAAAGGTTCATGTAAGTAGTTGGCTTGATGACGTAAACATTCTTTCCCCTACTTCTGTATTCAGAATAAAAAGCTAATCGTTCTAACGCAAATGAAACCTTGTTCAACTTCGCTAATTCATCAGCTATTTTAAAGCCGATATTGTGGCGAGTGTGTTCGTATTCATCCCCTATGTTTCCTAAACCGGCAATCAAAAAACTCATAGCACGAAAGTGAAAGTAATTGGTGAATAGACAATAGTAAATAAAAAAAGCGTGCTACATTTCTGCGGCACGCTTAGTTTGAAAGTTATCTTAAAGATTATTTCTTCTTGTCATCTTTCTTGGCAGCAGCAGGAGCACCCGCAGCCGGAGTTGCAGCAGCAGGTGTTGCAGTAGCAGCAGGTGTTGCAGCAGCAATTTCAGCAGCTTTACGAGGAACCTGTACTTTAACGTAAGGGTTTGCAGGAGCGTGCAAGAATGTTACACCAGCAATTTCAATCTCTCTGATTCTCTTAACATCACCAAGACCCATGTCGGTTACATCTATGACAATTTCTGTTGGCAAGTCTTTTGGCAAAGCCAACACGTGTAGTTTTCTGAAAGACTGCTCTAACTTACCTCCCAAGATAATTCCTTTCGGAGTTCCTGTAAGTCTAAGAGGAACGTAAACTTTCACTTTTACCGTGTCTACTAATTCTTGAAAATCAAGATGCAGTAAACTGTCGTTTACCGGAGCAAATTGAGAATCTTTTACAATTGCTTTGTAAGCCTTTCCGTTCAAATTGATTTCTGCCAAACGAAAGTCCGGTGTGTAAATCAGTTTACGAAATTCTGCTACCGGTGCATAGAAATTTAAAGTTTCTTTGCCACCATACAAATTACAAGGAACGTTACCTGCCTTGCGCAGTGCACGCGTAGCCTTTTTACCTAATTCGGTTCTTGGCGTGCCGTTGATTACTACTGTTTCCATTTTTTTAATTGGATTTGGTTTATGAATAAAAATCTTTGTTTGTTATCTGTTGTTTTAAACCGATGGTGTAATGAACAGCGAGTTAATACTCTTGTGTTCGTGCGTATTTCTTATTGCCTGTGCAAAAAGTTTAGCTACACTCAACGCTTTTATTTTTTTCGATTCCTGTGCTAAAGGAAGTGTGTCGGTTACTATCAACTCCGTAAGCGCGCTCTTCTCAATGTTTTCATATGCCTTGCCCGAAAGTACTGCGTGCGTACAAAATGCACGAACGCTGTTTGCGCCTTTATCCATGACCATGCTGGCAGCGTTGCAAAGTGTTCCACCAGTATCAATCATATCGTCTACCAGCACAACATCCTTACCTTCTACGCTTCCAATCAAAGTCATTTCGGCTACTTCGTTGGCGCGTTTGCGATACTTATCGCAAATAACCATATCGGCATTAAAATACTGCGCGTAAATACGGGCACGTTTTACCGAGCCTACATCGGGCGATGCGAAACATAAATTGCTCCACTTTTGCTTTTTGATGTAGGGAAGAAATATAGCCGAACCGTTTAAGTGGTCGAGCGGAATATCGAAGAAGCCTTGAATTTGACCTGCGTGTAAATCCATTGTCATTACACGGTCGGCACCTGCTGCAGTTAAAAGATTGGCAACCAACTTAGCTGCAATACCAACACGCGGTCTGTCTTTTCTATCCTGACGGGCATACCCGAAATACGGAATTACGGCAGTAATATAGTCAGCCGAAGCGCGTTTAGCTGCGTCAATCATCATCAGCAACTCCAACAGGTTATCACCCGGTGGGTTGGTGCTTTGAATAATAAACACAAACGAACCACGGATACTCTCCTTTATTTCCGGTTGAAATTCACCATCACTAAATTTAAGAACGTCCATTTTACCGAGTGCCTGACCATAGTGGTCTGCAATGTCTTCTGCCAGGTATTTGGTTGCTGTACCTGTAAAAATCTTTACGTCTGTAGTCAGTAACATCGGTGTGCCTTTTTTTAAAGGACTGCAAAGATAATTTTAGAACTGAAAAATGGAAATGGTGGTGAATCAGTTCCCATAATTCTATGTTGCCCACTTTTTATATCCAGTGCAAACCCAACTCCTTACAAAAACTAAGGCTTATTTTGAATCACTAAGGAGAGCAAATCAAAAAACCTAGGGGTCTACATCCACACTTACGCTCACGCTTTTGATATCGGGCAGGGTTTTCATTTTATCCAGAACCTGTTGCAGCGCGTGTTTGGTTTGCAGCAACTTTTTAGAATCAACCGTGCTTTTAATCAGTATTTCGCGGATGTAGTAGTTGTTGATTTTAGATACAAAAGGAATAGCCGGACCCAGCACCTTACCGGTATTGGTCTTGCGCATTTCGTTAGCCAGATAAAGCGATGCCTGCTCAATGTTCTGCACTTTGGTGTGCTTTAGCTTTACTTCAATAACGCGCGCAAATGGCGGATATTGAAACTGTCTGCGCATACCAATTTCGGTTTCATACATGCGTTTAAAATCGCTGTTCATTACATTGTATATCACCGTATGTGCGGGGTCGCTGGTTTGCAGCACCACTCTGCCTTTTTTGTTTTTGCGTCCGGCACGCCCCGCCACCTGCATCATTAACTGGAAGGCTCTTTCATGCGAACGGAAACCCGGATGATGAATGAGTTGGTCGGCATTGATAATACCTACTAAACTCACATGGTCAAAGTCCAGACCCTTGGTAACCATTTGTGTGCCTACCAGAATATCAACCTCGCGGTTTTCAAATTCGGAAATCACTTTGGCGTGACCGTGTTTGGTTTTCAGCGCATCGTAATCTAAGCGGCTCACTTTTGCCGTGGGGAACAGTTCCGCAATTTCATCTTCAATTTTTTCGGTGCCCATGCCTACAATATCCAAATCGATAGCGACACAGCTTTTGCATTTATCTATCATCTTTTCGAAGTAACCGCAGTAGTGACATTTCAACTGGTGCGAAAACTTATGGTAGGTTAAACTGACATCGCAGTTCTTGCATTTATAAACGTAACTGCATGTTTTACAAACCTGATAATTGGCAAAGCCTCTGCGGTTTAAAAACAAAATTACCTGCTCCTTCTTACTTAACGCCTGGCTGACTTCATTAACTAAAGTAGAAGTAAAACTGCCCTGCATGCGCTGCCACTTGGTATCATCTTTAATATTGGCTATCACAAACTCAGGCATTTCTATTCCCCCGTAGCGTTTATCTAATTTCACCAAGCCAAACTTCCCGCGCTCGGTGTTGTAATAAGTTTCTACCGATGGTGTAGCAGTTCCTAAAATAACTTTGGCGTTGAACAGCGTTGCCAGCACAATAGACGAATCGCGCCCGTTGTAACGCGGTGCAGGGTCCGCTTGCTTCATACTGTTGTCGTGCTCTTCGTCAACAATTACCAATCCTAAGTTTTTGAAAGGAAGAAACAAACCGCTTCGGGCACCAATCAGAATCTTGTATTCGCCATGCAAAACCTTGTTCCAAATTTCCACGCGCTCATTCTGATTAAACTTGCTGTGGTAAATACCTACCTGCGTATTGAATATTTTCCGCAACCGGTTAATGATTTGTGCGGTGAGGGCAATTTCGGGCAACAGATACAACACCTGTTTGCCTTCGGCAATTGCTTCTTTTATATTTTCAATGTAGATGTTTGTCTTGCCGCTACCGGTTACCCCGTGCAGCAAAACCACATTCTTGGTTTCAAAATGCTGATTGATTTCTGCCAGCGCAGTTTTCTGTTCCGCGCTCAACTCCGGTGAATCCAATTCGGCAGTTTGCAAATTGCCGAGGCGCGAAACTTCCATTTTAAACTCGGTAAATACATTGCGCTTTACTAATGCAGCCAGCACAGCGGCAGTGCTTTTCGATAAGGCAAGCAATTCATTCTTACGAATGAATTTCGATTTCTTCCCTAACTGTGAAAAAGCCAACAACAACTCCACCTGCTTTGGTGCGCGACCGAGTTCTGCATAAATCTTTTCCAGCTCCTCGTCATCTTCATACTTCTCGTTCAGCTTAATATAAGTTACGGTGCGCGGCTTAAACTTCTCTACCACTTCCTCCGATGAAACGGCAATACTTAAATTGAAAAGAGTTTTGAGCGATGGATAAACATTTTTCTTCTTCAGCAAATCCTGCACCTGCGGAATTTTAATTTCCTGCTGCGCACGTAATGCCTGCACGATTAGAAATTCTTCTTCGTTCAGCGTATCAAAATCGCCTTCGTAGTTTTCGTTATAACGTATCTTGGTTTCGCTCGAAAGCTTTAATCCTGATGGAAGAGCCGCGTTCATCACTTCGCCTTCGGTGCACATGTAATACTCGCTCATCCATTTCCAAAACTTCAATTGCGTTTCGGTCACAATCGCTTCTTCTTCGGCAATGGTTTCAATCAGTTTGGCATCTACTGCCGGCTTTTTATGGTTAATATTTTTGATGATAGCCGAGTAAAACCGGTTCTTACCAAACTGCACAATCACCCGCTGACCGATTTTTACAAAGGGCACCAAATCTATAGGCACTGCATACGTATACGCCTGCGGCAATGCCAGCGGAAGAATAACATCTACGTATGTAATTTGCGAACTCACTAAAAGCGAATATAGAATGAAGCGCGAATAGAGGGAGATTTATTCAATAACCGGATGCCGCTTGAATTCTTTTGTTTCATCAAACAATTTGCGGTAGGTAATATGACGTTTAGCCAGTTTTGCTCCAAGTATTTCGCAGGTTTTAATCATGCGGGCGTTGAAATCGCCCACCCATACCAATTCAATTTCGTCCCAACGCTTTTTAGGACGCACCACATCATCGGCAGCCATTACTATAGCTCCTTCAATTCCCTTTTTCTGATGCTCGGGCACTACACCGAATATGATTCCGAATATTTTCCGGTTGGTAGTATCGAAGGTTTTCAACCACAAAAATTTCAGCATACCCCAAATATTCGAGTTGCCGTTTAAGTATTTAAACCAGCCGTTCAACTCGGGCAGCATAATAAACATGGCAATGGGTTCGTTTTTGTAATACGCGAACCAGGCCAGGTAATCCATCATCACGGGCTTAAAACTTAAAATCAGCTTCTGAGCTTCATCCTTCTCCATCTCTTTAAAGTTAGGAAGGAACTTCCATGTTTTATTGTAGATAGTCCTGAAATCTTCTGCGTATTGTTTCAGTTTATCGCGCTCAATATGGCGAAAAGAATAATCCGGATTCCTTCGCAACCGGTCGATGATAGCTTTGTATCTGTCGGGTCGCGCATCGTTTACACCAATGGCATACGAATACTGCTGAAAATAATCTTTGAATCCGTAGTCCTCAAAAAGTTGTTTGTAGTAAGGCGGGCTATAATTCATTTGATAAGTAGCGGGAGTAAATCCTTCTACCAACAATCCCCACCAAGCGTTACGCTCACCAAAATTGATGGGTCCATCCATGGCTTCCATTCCGCGCTGTTGCAACCAGTTTTTTGCAGTATCAAAAAGCAAATTTGCTGCAGTATGATTATTAATACATTCGAAAAAGCCACACCCCCCCTGTAGGTTGTTCTTCCGTTTTAGCCGTGCGGTGATTAATGAAGGCGGCAATTCTGCCAATTACGGTTTCACCCTCATGCAAAATCCATCGAGCACATTCTCCGTGCTCAAAATGCTTGTTCTTGGTTGGGTCAAAAACCTTTTTTACATCCTGTTTAAGCGGAGCAATCCAGCTAGAATCGTCACGATAAACTGAAAAGGGAAACTGAAGAAATTTCTCCTCTAACTCTTGGGTGGTTACTTCAACTATCTTCATCATAGTGTACCGTGAAATTAAGCGGGGTTCTGTGTTTTCAAAATATTAGCAAGCAAAAGCCCCTTTAACGATTGAATTACCGTTGTTTTTGGATAATATTGCCTCCGCAATTCAAAAAACATACAATCTACAGATAATGACAGAAGTAAAAGTTCCCGCACTTGCCGAATCTATTGCAGAAGTAACACTTAGCCGTTGGTTAGTAAAAGATGGTGATTATGTAAACCTCGATCAACCGCTTTGCGAGTTTGAAACCGATAAGGCATCGCAGGAATTGCCATCGCCTGTAGCCGGTATAGTTAAATTGGTTGCCAAAGATGGTGACGATTTAAAGATAGGTGCGTTGATTTGTAACATTGACGAAAGTGCTGCAAAACCTGCCGAAGAAAAAAAGGCGGAAACGAAAATTGAACAGCCTAAAAAAGAAGAGGCAAAAAAGGAAGAAAAGAAAGAACCGGTTGCAAAGTCGGAAGTTAAAGAAACATCATACGCTACCGGCACACCATCACCTGCTGCTAAAAAGATATTGGACGAAGGTGGAGTGAAGAACACCGATGTGAAAGGAACGGGTGTTAAAGGAAGAGTAACTAAAGAAGATGCTATCAACGCAGTTCGAGCAAAAGCAAATATGCCACAGCGCGAAGCGTTTAGCCGTAACGAGCGCAGAGAGAAAATGAGCCGTTTAAGAAAAACCATTTCGGAAAGATTGGTTTATTCAAAAAACTCAACAGCTATGTTGACCACTTTTAATGAAGTGGATATGACCGCTATCAACAAAATACGCGAGAAGTATGGCGACAGCTTTAAAAAGAAAAATGAAGTGGGTTTGGGCATGATGAGTTTCTTTTCCAAAGCAGTTTGTTTAGCGTTAGAGAAATTCCCATCGGTAAATGCAAGTATTGAAGAGAATGAAATTGTTTACCACGATTACTGCGATATTTCTATTGCCGTTTCTACACCTAAGGGCTTAGTAGTTCCGGTTATCCGCAATGCAGAATCGCTTTCGTTGGCAGGCATTGAAAAGAAAGTAAAAGAGTTGGCCATTAAAGGTCGCGATGGTTTATTGACCATGGATGAAATGACTGGTGGAACATTTACCATTTCTAACGGTGGTGTGTTTGGTTCTTTAATGTCAACACCAATTATCAATCCTCCGCAAACAGCTATTTTAGGAATGCACAAAACGCAGGATCGCCCAATGGCTATTGACGGCCAAGTAGTCATTCGCCCGATGATGTATGTAGCGTTGAGCTACGACCACCGTGTAATTGACGGTAAAGAATCGGTTAGCTTTTTAGTAGCGGTAAAAGACTTTTTAGAGAACCCTCACAAGATGTTACTTGGTGCTGACCCTATTGATTTATTACTCGATATTTAATTAACCAACCATAAAACCCACAAGCGCATGAACCAAAACCTAAACCGTAATCTGTTTTTTGTAAAAGAGCATACCGGCATCTTTAAATCTGCCAATAACTTTGACATACACGATCCAGAAACGCGTGAGATAATAATGGAATGCAGAGAACCAAACCTTGGTTTTTTCACCAAGATGTTCCGGTTTACCAAATACAAAACCAATACACCGTTTGAAGTTGTCATTTCAGCCAACGGTAGCAAACTAACTACCATTAAGCGGGGAGTATCTATTTTCCTTTCTACCGTGCAGGTATTTGACGAGAACGATGTGTTGATTGGAAAATTCAAGCAAAAGTTCTTTTCTATCGGAGGCAAGTTTGATGTGTTGGATGCAAACGAACAAGTAATGTGTTCGCTAAAAGGCACTTGGACCGGTTGGGAGTTTTCTTTTGCAAAAGACAATGTGGAGTTTGCTAAAGTGACAAAGAAGTGGGCGGGTATCGGCAAAGAGTTTTTCACTACTGCCGATAACTATGTGCTTTCTATTAACGATAGTGTTCCGGCTAATCATCCTATTCGCCCGCTTATAATAGCAGCGGTAATGTGTATTGACATGGTTTTGAAAGAGAGATAAAAACAATCACGATTCAAATAAAAAAATATGAGTAAATATCAGGTAGTAGTTATTGGTTCGGGCCCGGGTGGTTATATCGCGGCTATTCGTTCGGCACAATTGGGAATGAAGGTGGCGATTATTGAAAAATATGATGTGCTTGGTGGAACCTGCACCAATGTGGGTTGTATTCCATCTAAAGCTTTGCTCGATTCATCGGAGCATTATCATAATGCAGAACATGCTTTCGAAGAACACGGCATTGCTACAAAAGGGTTGAGTTTTGATTTTACAAAAATGGTTACCCGCAAAAACGGAGTGGTGAAAGCCAACAACGATGGCATTGCGTTTTTGATGAAGAAGAATAAAATTGACACGTACTACGGCACCGGTTCGTTTGTTTCCAAAAACAAAATAGCCGTTACCAATGCTAAAGGCGAAGTAACCGAACTGGAAACTGAAAAAACAATTATTGCCACCGGCAGTAAGCCAACTAAACTACCGTTCCTGCCCATTGATAAAAAGCGTGTCATCACTTCTACAGAAGCGTTAACGCTGAAAGAAGTGCCAAAGCACTTGGTAATTATTGGTGGTGGAATTATAGGAGTAGAACTCGGCTCAGTTTATCTTCGTCTTGGCTCTAAAATTACGGTGATTGAATTCCTTGATAAAATCATCCCTTCAATGGATGATGATTTAGGAAAAGAATTGCTACGCGTATTACGTAAGCAAGGTATGGATTTTATGCTTTCTACTAAAGTAACCGGTGCTACCACTAAAGGAAAAGAAGTAACCGTAACCGCAGAGAATAAAAATGGAGAAAAAGTAGAACTGAAAGGCGATTACTGTTTAGTAGCTGTTGGTCGTGTGCCGTTTACGGAAGGCCTTGCTTTGGATAAAGCAGGATTAACAGCCGATGAGCGCGGACGAATTGCAGTAAATGACAATTTAGAAACATCAGTTGCTGGTATTTATGCCATTGGGGATGTGGTTCGTGGAGCCATGCTGGCGCATAAGGCAGAAGAAGAAGGCGCATTTGTAGCAGAGGTAATTGCAGGACAGCATCCACACATCAATTACAATTTGATACCGGGGGTGGCATACACATGGCCAGAAGCAGCAAGCGTTGGCGCAACAGAACAGGAGTTGAAGCAAAAAGGTGTGGCATACAAGAGCGGCAAATTTCCTTTCCGTGCTTTAGGACGCGCAAGAGCCAGTGGCGATTTAGATGGCTTTGTAAAAGTGCTGGCAGATAAAACTACCGATGAAATTTTGGGCGTGCATATTATTGGCGCACGCGCTGCCGATTTAATTATTGAAGGAGTTGTAGCAATGGAATACCGCGCCAGTGCCGAAGACATTTCGCGCATGAGCCATCCGCACCCAACCTACACTGAAGCATTTAAAGAAGCATGTTTAATTGCTACGGATAACAGGGCGTTGAATATGTAAGTTTTTTTAATAAACACGGATAAACCTCTTATTCGAGAGGAAAAATCGGCTGGCTGAAAAAATCATCCTTAAAAAAAAGCCTCCCGCAAATGCGGGAGGCTTTTTTTATCTTCTCTAATTAGAAAAGGTTTATTGGGAGAGGTTTTTACTTCATCAAGGTTATCGTGCCGGTGTTATCAAGCACTGTACCATCAAAATAAGTCACCTTCATCTTCCAAACGTAAGTATCAAAAGGGGCTTCTTTCCCATCTACCTTACCATCCCATCCGTTGCTTCCATTAATACCGTTTGGTTGTTCAGCGTTAGCATACACTTGTTGTCCCCAACGGTTAAAGATGACAACATCAAGGTTAGTAGCACCTAAAATGTCGAACTCAAAGCGGTCGTTCATTCCATCACCGTTAGGTGTAAATGCCGAAGGTATAAAGGCAGAAAGCTCGTTATCTACATAAATTGTAATGGTATCGGTAGCTGTGCATGAATCTGAATTCATAACAGTAACGGTAAAGATGGTAGTGCTGCGCGGTGCTGCATAAGGGTTAGAGCAGTTAGCAGGGTCGCCACAAATGCTGTAGTCCATCAGCGAATCCGGAGTCCACATATAACCAATAATAGGCTGCGTAGAGTTGGCAGTAGCTACCAGTTGTGTTTTCATACCGGTAAGTATAATCTGCTCATTAGTGCTTAACGAAACCGATATTTGGCTTGGTGAAGTAATTTCGAACGAAGCAGTTCCCTGGCAACTGTTAGCATCGGTAACCAAAAGAATATAGTTACCCGGCAACAGGCCATAGTAAATATTGCTATCCTGTGTTACCCCGTTTAACTGATAAACGTAAGGTGGCAATCCTCCGGTTACGGTAGCTTCTACCACACCGGTAGCAGTATTGAAGCACTTGCTGCCCGTAGCGTTGGTGCTTACTACAATCTTAGTAGGTGCAATAAGCGAATCTGTTGCTACAGCCGTGCAGCCTTTATTATCGGTTACTGTAACTGTATAGCTTCCGGCAAATAAATCTGAAGCAGTAGCGGTAGTTTGTGCAGGAGTAGTGTTCCAAGCATAGGTATAAGGCGTTACACCTTGTATAGCCACTACCGAAACGCTACCGTTGCTGGCCCCGTTACAGGTTGGCTTGTTAGTCAACAAGGTCAGGTTAATTTGCGAAGGCTGACCAATAATGAAGTCCTTAGTTTTAATGCACTGGTTAGCATCTGTAACCGAAATGGTATGAACGCCAGCTGCAGCAGTAGCTAAATCTTCAGTAACAGCTCCACTCGTCCATAGATAAGTATAAGTAGGTGTACCACCGCTTACCGAAACATCTACAGCACCGGTAAGGGCACCAAAGCAATTAGCATCGGTTACTGTGCCAGTAATAGCAATCTCTGTAGGTTGCGTAATATCAATGCTATCGAAAATATGGCAACCGTTAGAATCGGTCAGCAACAGCACATAGCGACCAGCCTCTACACCCACACGAGCCGAATCAGTATTAAAATCATCCCATACATATTCGTAAGGAGTAGAACCACCAGCAGGGAATGCTGTAAGAGTTCCGTTTTTACCACCAAAGCAAGATACGTTAGTAGCGGTAACATTCAATGTTAATAGTGCCGGTTCTTTTACTATGTATAGCGAAACCACCGAACAAGCGTGTGCATCGGTAACGGTTACAAAATAGTTTGCTCCGCATAGGTTACCAATATCCTCGGTAGACTGACCGGTAGACCAAACATAAGTATAAGGCAAAGTTCCACCGTAAGCGGTAATATCTGCAAACCCATCGCATAAGCCAAAGCAGGTTACGTTATTTATAAAGCCTGATGTGAACAAGGCACTCGGCTCTGTTACAACAAACGTGTCTAATCTTGTGCAACCGCGATCATCGGTAATAATGATAGAGTAAACACCTGAATCTATACCCGAAATATCTTCGGTAGCATCTCCGGTGTTCCACAAGAATGTATAGTTAGGAGTTCCACCCGCTGTTACTAAATCAATAGAACCGTTCGCATCGCCAAAACACAACGGGTTAGTAATAACCGCGCTGGTGCTAATGTTAGAAGGATTGATAATCAACTCGCAAACTGTAGCTGAGCAACCATTATCATCGGTAACCGTTACGCAATATGTTCCACCACTTAGGTTAGAAATATCTTCGGTTGTAGCTCCATTGTTCCAAATGTATTGGTAAACAGGAGTTCCTCCCGCTACAGTTAAGTTAATTGCTCCATCGTTTACGTTAAAGCAACTGATTTGTGTTACTTGTGTAGTAATATTAAGTTGAGCAGGCTCATTGATAGTTACTGAATCTCTACGGGTGCATCCGTTAGCATCTGTAATTACTACATAGTAAGTGCCTCCGCCAAGGTTAGTAGCATCTTCGCTTATCTGGAAGTTAGACCAGAAGAAAGTATAACCCGGAGTGCCACCGCTAACCGTTAAGTCAGCCGAGCCGGTATTTCCTCCCTGGCATAATACATCTGTACCAACCACCGAAGAAGTAATTGCCGTAGGTGAAGTGATAGTGTAAGAATCCGTAGCAGAACATCCGTTGGCATCGATTACGGTTACATTGTAAGTGCCAGCAGTAAGGTTTTGAATATCTTCTGTATTGGCACCGTTACTCCAGTTAAACGTGTATGGCAATGTTCCGCCAACAACCGTAGTATTTACCAAGCCATTGTTACCATTAAAACATAATACGTTAGTAGCTGTGCCGGTTAACAACAGAGAATCCGGTTGCGAAATAGTAGCACAAACAGTAGCAGTACAGTTGTTGCCGTCTTTTACCGTTACACAATAAGTGCCGGCTATTACGTTTGTCAAATCCTGTGCATTAGCACCGTTGCTCCAGGTATAATCGTATGGAGTTGTTCCACCAGATACTGCTAAATCAATACCACCGGTAGGGTTTCCGCTGCACAACACATCTGTAACTGTGGTAGTAAGAACAAAAGCAGTAGGTTCGGTAATTACTATCGAATCTCTCTTCTCGCAACCATTCGCATCTTTAATAATCACGAAATAAGTTCCGGCTGTTAATCCGCTCAAATCTTCTATTGATTGGAATGTGCTCCATAAGAACGTATATGGTGCTGTGCCTCCGCTTACCGTTAAGTCGGTTGAGCCATTGCTGGCTCCGTTACAAGTTACATTGATTCCGGTTAACGTGCTCGTAATTGCCGTAGGTTCGTCAATCG